>CAIJME010000365.1 GCA_903821625.1 uncultured Sphingobacteriales bacterium
ATTTTTGGAAAACTTATAATCGCTATAATTGTCTATATCGATAAATCCTTTCTTTTCAATGAAAATGCCGCTGATTTTTACCTGATCTCCAGCTTTTATACCTTCAATTATTGCTTTCCCGGATTGATCTACTTGAGTGCTTAAAATGATTGACTTTTGAGCTGACCTATTTGTTGGATCTAATGTGATACCAACATTTATTTCTGTGCTCGCCTGCTTGTCTATAATATCCAGAACTATAGCTTGCCAAGAATTAAATTTCATCGCTAGGCTGTCTTTAACATAGATTTTAGAAGAAGATATACCCTTTTCTAAAAGAATATTTCGAAGAGGTTTGTTTTGTTCAGATAGGTTCACTGTATCTCTGAGCGTTTTAATATAGTTCACAAATTTAATTTGCTCGATTGGCCCTGTGTTTTCACCTATATTTTGCTTGCAGGAAAATAGAACGAATACTAGACAGATTCCAAGGAATGATTTCATATTCTGAAATTTAATTGTGTTTATAGATTTAAGCAAAGTTACGTATTTTCTATTTTTCCGGCCATTTGATCGTGTCGGTTTCCTTAAAATGATAAAAACAACCCAATGTAAATGACTGTATTAATGTTCCTAATATGTAGGGTTTAGGAAGATGTTGAAAATGCTGATTTTACTTGTAACTGGCCGGTACAATTGGATAAAAAGAGAGTACTGATTGACTACCCATTATGGAACTAGATTTTTTGTAGGTGTTCTATTGACTATCCAATAATAGATAATGAATAATATTGGAGCGAAAATAAGTTCAATATTACCAGGAGTTATCTTTAAATAGCTCCTGGTAATGTTAGATTCTGATTTTATTTAAAATTATCTACTTCTCTGTAGGCTTTTATTAGGGCAAGCTCTCCACTTTTTCCAGGAAGCGAATTGCCATGCTCCATACCAAGAATTCCTTTATAGCCTTTGCTATCTATGTATTTAAATAAATTACGGTAATTGATCTCTCCGGTTGTGGGTTCTTTTCTTCCCGGGTTGTCTCCAATTTGAATGTAGGCTATCTCATCCCAACATTTTTCCATAGTAGTGATTAGATTTCCTTCGTTTTTCTGCATGTGATAAATATCATAGAGAATCTTGCAAGAAGGACTTTTAACACTCTTACAGATCATGTGAGTTTGATCAGCATTGCGAAGGAATAGGTTAGGGGTATCGCTCAACGGTTCAAGAACCATGATCAGTCCATGGGGTTCAAAAATTTCTGCTCCTCGTCTTAACGCTTCTATCACATTTCCAGTTTGAATTCCTATCGGAAGAGTCCGTTCAAAATCGCCAGGAACTACGGTAATCCATTTTGCATTGACGCGTTTTGCTGCTTCAACCGCTTGTCGGCACCCATTTAAGAAAATATCAATGTATTCTTGTTTACCGGCAGCCAGTGTATTAGCTCCATTGCCTCCTTTATCTACTACGAATACGCCCATAGTCATGCCCAGTTTGGCCAAGGTTTTGCCAATTTCTTCCTGTAAAGCAAGAGGGCGTTTTACGAGACCATTGTCTTCAATGCTTCTAAAACCCTGATCATGCATGAACATGATTTGATCAATGAAATTTTCTCCGGCATGAGCTGCGAACATTCCTGCATGTGGGGCATAGTTTAAATTAAAGGTTTTTTCTGCCTTCGCTGGCTTGTTTAAATTTGATCCAAACGCAGCGCTCGCCCCAGCAAGGGAAAGTCCAAATAAGGTCGAGCTTTTTATGAATTCACTTCTTTTCATATCGTTTTTATTTTGAATGAACAGGATTATAGAATTAAATTACTTTGGTTACGCCCGGAATTGCAAATGGATAATTTCCGTTTGCATCAGGTAATACTTTTGGCATCGCATCCCATGCTAAGCGTTCTGGAAACAGACTGATTGGCGAGTTTAATGCATCATCCCATTTAATAATATCACCTGAATAGGTAGCATAGCGACCCATAATTGCAGTCATTGTACTTTTTGCTGCATTTTCGGCATCCGCGAATTTGTATTCATTGGCAGTAATTGCCGCAAATAGTTCATCATGCTCGGTTTGATACGGGTTTGCATCATTTTTACCTTCATAATTTACCAAAACCTTGCCTTTATGATCCCATATCTTTCCTTTATTATTAGAGTCAAAGTATACTTTCCCTTTTGTTCCCTGAAAAGATTCATCTACTCGGTTTGCTCCACCTGTAAAATGACGACACTGACTTGATATAATCGTCCCATCGTCGTAAACAAATTCAACAGAGTGGTTGTCATAGATTTCACCATGCTCTTTTCCATTGCGCAGGAACCGTCCACCCGCTCCATAAGCAGAGACTGGGTATTTATTTTTTACCCAATTGGCTACGTCAATATTATGAACATGCTGTTCAACAATATGATCACCACAAAGCCAGTTGAAATAGTACCAGTTTCTCATCTGGTGTTCCATTTCAGTTTGGTTAGGCTGCCTAGGATTTACCCAAACGCCGCCACTATTCCAGTAAACCTGACCAGAGATCACATCACCGATGTCACCCTGATGCACGCGGTCCATTAGTTCGATGTAGTTTTTTTGATAATGACGCTGTAAACCAACTACCACGTTTAATTTTTTACGTTTGGCTTCTTGTGCAGTTGCCAACACACTGCGGATACCTGGTGAATCAGTTGCAACAGGCTTTTCCATGAAGATCTGCTTGTTCTGCTTTACGGCTTCCGCAAAATGTGAAGGTCTGAACCCCGGAGGAGTTGCCAGTAAAACTACATCAGCTTCGGCTATTGCTTGTTTATACCCGTCAAAACCTACAAATTTTTTATCATTAGGAACACTTACTTTTTCAGCGCCATATTTTTCAAGCAAGGCTTTATGACATTTGTCGAGTTTATCGGGAAATGCATCTGCCATAGCAACCAGTTTTAAATTGTACTTTGTGCTCAACGCCTGAAATGCAGCGCCGGTTCCACGGCCACCGCAGCCAATCAGTGCAATTTTTATGGTGTCTGATCCTGATGCATAGGCTCCTGCAAGAGGAATACTACCAAGTAAGGCGCCTCCTGTGAGGATGGCTGAGGTTTTTAAAAAATCCCTCCGGTCGTTAGTTTCAGAAATTTCGTTCTTCATGTTATGGATAATTTGATTTAATAATCAGCTATAGGTTCACGATTGTAATAAGCTAGAATTTCTTCTTTGGTAGGTGGTACAAGAGGCCGTACAATACGGATACCTACAAATGTGCCTCCAGTTAGCCACCAATTACTTTTAGGTATTTGTGGGTCGATTTTTTTCCACTCCGCATTTGAACCTCTGCGGCTTGCAGAGCGAAGATCACTGGCTGAATCTTCATAAGATCCACCACGCACAGCATGCGGGTATAATGTTTCTGCGGGCACTATTGGATTGAGGGCGATGGTATTTTTATATGCGCTGTATGTATCTGCCTTATATTGATCAATGGTCCACTCTGTTACATTTCCATGCATATCATAAACACCCCATGCATTTGGTTTTTTGCTCCCTACTGGATGTGTTTTATTATCACTATTATCACTATACCATGCATATTCATCGAGTTTTGAACCTTCGACGATAGAGTATGGGCCTTTAGATTGTGCGCGGCAGGCATACTCCCATTCGGCTTCGGTTGGCAGTCTGTAAAATATACCTGTTCTGGTGTAAAGCCATTTACAGAATTGAACAGCAGCGTAGTGAGTCATTCCGATAGCTGGAAATCCTTCTTTTCCCATACCCCAGGTCATATCCACATAGGGTCTTGTTGGCCGCGTTAATGCATCAACCTCTTGCGTTAATGGAAGCGTACTGCGACGAATTTCCTGATTTTTATAGACGAATGGTTCAAAAAGATCCCAGGTAACTTCATGTTTGCCAATCCAAAAAGCACTTATTTTTACCGAATGCAAAGGGCCTTCATCAGGGTGTCGCCCAGCTTCATTTTCTGGGCTACCCATCATAAACTCACCGGCAGGAATAGATACCATGTCAAATTTTAGGTCAGTCCCGCTCAGTTCCTGAGTATACGTACTGAATTTATTTTCTTGTGAAAATAGTGCAATCGGGAAAAGAAGGAAAGTAAATAAGCTTGATAATTTGGACAGGGTTGATCTCATTCTGATAGTCTGAATTAGCATTTAGCTTTTTCGTAATTTATTTATTAAACTAATATCTAATTAAAGAATTAAATATCATCAATTTTGCCAATAATTTTGAATGCTAAATCTTGTTTTAAGACATAAAAAAACAGGGATTGGTATAAAACCGATCCCTGTTAATCGAAATGATAGTTTTAGCCAATAAAAAAAGCAATTGCTTTTTTATTTTCCTAGCCTATATAATCTTCCTTCATCTGTGATGGCATATAATGCACCATCTTTACCTTCAATTACCGATCTGAAACGTTGTTTTTGATCAGCAAGTAGTCTTTCTTCACCAACAACCTTATTATTCTTGATGACCAGTCTAAGTACATGCATTCCACTTAGACTTCCAATGAATAGGTTATTTTTCCATTCAGGAATAGTATTACTGCTGTAGAAAGACATTCCGCTTGGCGAGATTACCGGATCCCAGTAATATACAGGCTGCTCCATTCCTTCTTTCTGCTGAATGGCATCGCCGATTTTAGCGCCGCTATATTCGATGCCATAGGTAATGATTGGCCAACCGTAGTTGTTGCCTGGTTTGATTAGGTTTAACTCATCACCACCTCTAGGACCAAATTCGGCGGTCCAAATATCGCCCGTAACGGGATGAAAGGCTAGGTTTTGAACGTTTCGGTGACCGTATGAATAGATCTCAGGCTTAGCTTCTGGATTATTCAGAAATGGATTGCCCGGAGCAGGCTTTCCATCTTTAGTGATGCGGATTACTTTTCCATTGGCCGAGGTCAGAAACTGAGCCTGAGGTCTGGTTTCTAATGAAGAGCGCTCTCCGGTTGTGATCAATAAATTACCGGTTTTATCAACTAGAATTCTACCACCATAATGTCCGGTACTTGGATGCGCCGGATTTGCACGATAGATCACAGTGACGTTTTCGATTCTTTTTTCATCTGTAGAAAGTGTTCCTTTTGCGATAGCTGTTAGGTTTCCTGAAGCTGATTTTTCAGAAAATGACCAATAAACCATTCTGTTTTTTGTAAAATCAGGGTCAATGGTGAGTCCCAGTAAGCCTCCTTGTCCGGCAGAGTTTACTTCTGGCAAACCGGTGATTGGTTCACTTACTGTTCCTGAAGTTGTGACAATTTTCATGACTCCAGCTTTTTCAGTAATCAAAAGTCGTCCATCAGGCAATACCGTCATTCCCCATGGTCTTTTAAGTCCGTTTACAAGCACTTTTGATTCAATTGCTGCCTTGGTTTTTACACCTGCAATTCTTGTCTGACCTGCAAATGCAGATGGGTAAGCACTATTAGGGGCAAGTTTTTCTACAGGATCTTTGCTGCTATCCTGTGAAGAGGCTTCAAAGCTGAAAATGGTCAAGGTAAGCGCTACTGCACTGATTAAAAAAGGTATTTTCTTAGTCATGGTCGATTTTTTGAATGTTAATTTCTAAAATAATGATAGCTAATTTGTGTTTAAACTTTATCAGGTTCAATTTAGTGATTTCATATCGATTACAAAACGATAATGTACATCACCGGCAAGTGTTCTTTCGTATGCTTCATTGATCTGATTCATATTAATCAATTCAATATCTGAGCTGATATTATGATCGGCGCAGTAATCGAGCATTTCCTGGGTTTCTTTGATGCCGCCTACCAATGAACCAACCAGACTTCGGCGGCCACCAATAAGCTGAAATGCTGAAACCTCCGATGGACTTGGAGGAGCACCTAAAAGTACCATTACTCCATTTGTTTTGAGTAGGGCAAGGTATTGATTGTAATCATGCGCTGCTGAAACAGTATCGATGAGAAAGTCAAAACTTCCGGCCAAGTTTTTCATGTTTGTAGGATCAGAAGTGATCTTGAAATGGCTTGCGCCTAACCTTTCAGCATCCTTTTCTTTACCTTTTGATCGGCTTAATACCGTTACTTCAGCTCCCATCGAAGAGGCTATCTTAACCGCCATGTGACCAAGCCCGCCTAAGCCCAATACTGCCAATTTATCTCCCTTTTTTACCTTCCAGTGTTTTAAAGGCGAGTAAGTGGTGATACCTGCACATAAAAGAGGGGCTACATTTGCCAATGGTAATTTATCGGAAACATTGAGTACAAAATGTTGGGTAACAACAATATGGCTGGAGTATCCACCTTGAGTTATTGTTTTTTTGTCTTGTGAATAAGAATTATACGTTTGTGTATGTCCATTTTCACAATATTGTTCCTGATCATCCTTACAGTTTCTACACTGTCTGCAAGAATCAACAAAGCAGCCAACACCTACCGTGTCGCCAATTTTAAAACAGCTGACAGCATCTCCCACACGGGTTACTTTGCCAACAATTTCATGCCCCGGAACAACCGGATAAACCGTGCCATGCCATTCATTCCTTGCGGTATGTATATCAGAATGGCATACTCCACTAAATAGAATTTCGATCTCTACATCGTCTGAACCAGGTTCACGACGATCAATTTGCCAGGGTTCTAGGGGTTTTTCTGCACTTAGGGCGGCATATGCTTTTACTGCTTTCATGGTTTTATTTTAGAGTTTAAAGTTAATCAAGATTTGATTAATTTTCCCTTATTGTCTGTAAAATAGAG
>CAIJME010000366.1 GCA_903821625.1 uncultured Sphingobacteriales bacterium
ACTGGATTTACGTTGCTCATGAGGGCTCTGTTACCACGCGCGAATACAAAGAAGATTTTGGGGATGAAGGTTCAGAAATTATATTCCCAGGAGTTCCTAATAGTCCCAAATTAGCCATTAATGCTAATGGGCGTTCAATTAGATTTCATCCTGAACAACTAAAACTGGAGATGAGTTCAAGCCGGACGCAATTTGGGCATTCTTTTGATGAGTGGGGAAATCTTTTTGGTTGCAATAACTCCAATCAGGGTTACCATGAAGTAATTCCAAATCGATATTTCGATAGAAATCCAGATTTACTTTCTTCGGAGGCTACTCAAAATATGTCTGATCATTTAAATGCGCCTGAGGTTTTTCCAACAACCATTAATCCTGATCGACAGATACTAACCAATGTAGGGGTTATGACTTCTGCTTGTGGAATTACAAGTTATTTGGGAGATTCTTTCCCTGAACCTTTTAATAAAAATGTAACATTCATTTCAGAACCGGTTAGTAATCTTGTTCACGTAGATATTTTAAAAGAAAATGGGGCAAGCTTTACTTCTAGTAGGATTCTTGAGAATCAAGAATTTCTTACTTCAACTGATGCATGGTCACGTCCTGTAAACACCTATGTTGGCCCTGATGGTTCAATTTATGTTTTAGACTATTACAGAAGAGTCATAGAATCACCAGAATGGATGTCTGAAGAGGCAATAAAGGCAGGAAATCTATATGACGGTCATGACAAGGGACGTATTTATCGAATTTCTCCGAAAGACGCAAAAAAAGCAGCATGGACTAAGGGCCTAAAACTTGGAGATGAAACATCCGAAGGATTAGTAAAGCAATTGGAAAATAAAAACTATTGGTGGAGAATAAATGCACAGCGGCTTTTAGTAGACCGCGCTGATAAATCGGCTGTTGCTCCCTTAATTGAATTAGTAAAAAAATCAAAATCTCCATTAGGTCGTCTTCATGCCTTATGGACATTACAAGGATTAGGAGAACTTAACTCCACACTAATAGAACTCGCATTAAAAGATGAAGTACCCGGAGTACGTACAAATGCAATTAAGATTGCAGAATTGCATTTATCAAAATCACCTGAATTAGCTCAAGTACTTCTTACCCTTCAAAAAGATAGTGATGCAAAAGTGAGATTTCAATTATTATTAACACTAGGATACCTAAATAGCAGCGAGGCAGCCCGTGTTAGAAATGAAATTTTATTCAAAGATGTAACTGATAAGTGGGTACAAATTGCTGCTTTATCAGCTCCCCCATCCCAAATAGCGCCCTTATTGAAAGTTGTTTTAAACAATTATCGTCCAGACGTTCCTGAATATGCTTCTTTGGTTCAAAAATTAACAAGAATGGTTGGTACTAGTGGGAGTCAAGTAGATATTGATAAACTGATCAAACAATCAACTTCATTAGTTGTAAATAAACAGAATGCATGGCAAGGACCTATGCTAGATGGACTTGCACTTGGACTTGATTCCAGAAAGTCGAAATTGCCAGAATCTATTTCTTTATTTGATGGAGATCAAAGTTTATTGGTAAGTACATTTTTCAACCATCCAACCCTAGAAGTCAGGCAAGCTGCACTAGAAATGCTAAGAGTAATTGGGTTAAAAGATGAATCACTCAAAAATAAATCCATTCAAAGAGTTTTAAAAATTGCTACCAATCGTAGCTTATCAGATAAAAGCAGGACTGAATCTATAAATTTCATTGCTTTAACTGATCCAAGCCCACATTCAACGGTATTGAAACAATTAATAGTTCCACAAGAGCAACCAATAATACAATTAGCAGCATTAAAAATTTTAAATAAAATTCCAACTACTACCCTTAGTGAGTATGTTATCAAACAATGGCCAGTACTAACTCCCGAAATAAGGGAGGCGGCAATTGGTACCTTTCTAGGTAAAGATAAGCAGGATCGAATTGAGCTACTATTAACTGCTATTGAAACAAATAAAATTCAAGCCAGTAGTGTAAGTTTTGGAAGAAGTGTTGGGCTCATGCAAAATACGGATGAAAATCTGCGCAATAGAGCCAGAAAGCTATTTACCAAAGATGATGAAGAAGGTAAAAAAGTAAATAAAGAGTATAAAAAAGCATTGGAACTTCAAGGAAATGCTACAAATGGGAATGCGGTCTTTATTCAGAATTGTGCTATTTGCCATCAAGTAAGGGGGAAAATAGGTGTAGAATTTGGCCCTGATATGGGTACTGTTCATAACTGGACACGCGAAGATATTATGGCTAACATTCTTGATCCAAATCTCTCCATTTCAAGTGGTTATGACTTATGGGAAGTAGAATTAAAAAACGGCGAACTCGCTCAAGGTATCATATCAAGTGAAACTTCTACTGCATTAACTCTAAGAAATAATGGGAAGCTTGATAAAACCATCAACCGTCAGGATATTAAGTCAATAAAAAGTCTCAATGCATCCGCAATGCCATCAGGATTTGAAAAGAAGATTAATAAGCAGGAAATGGCAGATCTGCTCGCTTTTTTACGCAAAAATTAAATGATGAACCATATCTCAACAAAAATATAAAAGCATGAAAATCAAAAGATTAAAATTTCTGCTATTTGGACTAGTCATAATTATTGCCAAAACTGCTTTTGCTCAACAGTCTGATAAAGTATTCAAGGCATCTGTAGTCAAAGTTGACATCACTCCAGATGAACCGAAAATGTTATTGGGTTATGCAGCAAGAAAATCGACTGGGGTGCATGACCGTATTTACCATCGGATCGTGGCAATGGATGATGGCGAGAAGCAATTTTTTTTGGTGTCAACAGACATTTGTGTCATGTCTCCTTCCGAGTATGACCATGTTGCGGCTATTCTTCAAAAGGATCTGGGTATTGATCCCGAAAATTTTTGGTGGACCTTAACCCACACGCACTCTGCACCGGAAGTTGGTGTTCCAGGCCTTCCAGAAGTTTTCATGGGCGATCGTTATAAACATGATGTAGATACCGCATATACCTCAATGGTAGAACAATCTCTGATAAAAGGAATTATAGAAGCCCGAAGCAAACTGGCTAAAGCTAAACTAGGTGTTGGCTGGGGTTTTTCACAGGCAAATATTAACCGGCGGGCGATAAATGTAGATGGTAAGGCATCCCTTGGATTAAATCCGGAAGGCGCTGTTGATCGTAAAATTGGTTTAATACGCCTGGATAAAGAAGATGGGAGTCCGCTTGTACTGATCGCTAATTATGCGATCCATGGAACAGTGCTTGGCGCTGCTCAAACTGAGATCAGTGGAGATGCTCCCGGAATCGTCTCTGAATATGTAGAACAAAAACTAGGTGTTCCTCTTTTATTCATCAATGGTGCAGCAGGTAATCTGGCTCCTATTTACAGTGTCTATCCAAATCCCCAGGCAGGACATCTAAGTCAATTTAAGGTACTCTTAGGAGACAAGATTCTATCTGCTAATAAAGAAATTGTATCCAGTCGGTCTGATATTAAGTTATTTACAGGATCCCTAATCATAGAAACCCCGAGGAAGCCCAATTTAAGCTGGCCTAAAGATTTGTCGAGATATACCCAGACCTTAGCTAATGGAGACCATCAGGTGCTGCTGCCTGCAAGGTTCCTGAAGATCAATGAAGATGTGGCTATATGGAGTTTGCCGGTTGAATTATTTTGTGAGATCTCAAACGAGATTCGGGATCGTTCTCCGTTTCCCTTTACATTTTTCTATGGTTATACGAATGGCTGGCTCGGATATCTGCCTACAGAAAAAGAATGGAAGTATGGAGGATATGAAATAGAAACTGTTTCACCCTACACACCTATCGTGGAAAAACATTTAAAAGAAGCTGTTTTAGGCTATCTGGAGGGAGAAATGAAGAGTACACCCTCCTTCCAGCCACAATCAGCAAACAGACCCACAATCGTGAAAACAGAAACCGATGGCATGCTCAGACTAACTGCCCGAAATGGAAAGGGAATTGGACCGAAAATTAAATATATGCCTGAATGGTGGGCTTTTGGATGGTTTACGAATCTAGACCGGGTTGAATGGGAGGTTGATGTGGATCTTGATGGTGAATACAGAGCAGAATTAGTTTGGTCAGTTTCTGATGAAACAGCAGGCAATGAATTTCTGCTGGAAGCTGGTAAACAGAAACTGATTGGAACTATTGACCGTAGCGGTTCCTGGGAATCTTTCAAATCAAAAAATATAGGCACAATCAAACTAAAGACTGGCCGGCAGAAAATCGTTTTCAGATCAAACAAGCCAACTGTTGATGCCGGAATGTTGGACTTGCGGGAAATTAAACTAAGCCTGATTAAAAGCAAATAAATAGTCATTATAAAAATCAAAATAAATGAAAACATTAAAAAATTATCTCTGGTATTTATGCTTTCTTTCTGTATTATTCATTGGATTTGCGGAAAGTTCTAAGAAAGCGGAGGTACAAAATGCAAAATGGAATATGGGAGTAGCCTTGTATTCTTTCAACCGCTTTTCATTCGC
>CAIJME010000367.1 GCA_903821625.1 uncultured Sphingobacteriales bacterium
CACCCAATAGCAGCAACATGCAACTTTGGGAATTTCAATGGATTAAAGACCCTGCATTAAAAGAAAAATTTACCGCACTTTGCTTAGACCAAAATGCCGACAAAACAGCCAAACATTTGGTGGTTTTCGTTACCAGAAAAGACCTTTGGAAACAAAGAGCCGATTGTATTTATAATAAAATTAAAGAAGGTATTTCTGGCGAACCCAATACCGCACAAAAAAGAGGACTCGACTATTATGGTAAATTAATGCCACTCGCCTACCGCTCGGATATAGTTGGAATCTTTACTTTAATCAGAAGATTAATCTGTTTTTTTATGGGCCTTCAAAAACCATTTATGCGTTTTGGTGGTGATTCAGATCAGCGTGTTACCGTGCATAAATCTTGCGCCCTTGCTGCACAAACATTTATGCTGTCTATTGCCGCAGAAGGTTTTGAATCTTGCCCAATGGAGGGCTTTGATGCCGTTCGCGTAAAAAAAGCTTTACAATTACCAGCCGGTGCAGAAATTAATATGATTATTGCTGTTGGTAAAGGAACAGATGCAGGCGTTTGGGGGCCAAGGTTTAGAGTTCCTTACAACGAAGTTGTTGTTGAACGATAATTACAAAGTAAATAATAAAAAACCTCTCGTTATTGAGAGGTTTATTTTGGAGGCGTGCTGGACACCTATGATGATCAAAAGCCGAGCATTCATTATTAGCGGTTTTTAATTATTGACCAGTTTCTACATAAAAATTTATCAAAAAAATCAACTGTTCTCATCCAAATGAATAATTTAGCCAATCTTTATTTTCATTCAAATGATCAAAGAACTTATCAGCCAATACCAATTATTGCCACATCCTGAGGGTGGATATTATAAAGAGACCTATAGATCTGCTGAAAATATTGCACATACTGCTTTACCTGAGCACTTTGCAGGTCAGCGTTCTTTTAGCACAGCCATCTATTTCTTGTTATTAAAAGATCTGTTTTCTGCTTTTCACCGCATAAAAAGTGATGAATGCTGGCATTTTTATGAAGGTGCTAGTTTGCATGTTCATGTACTTCATCTTAATGGAAACTATGAGCTGATTCGCCTGGGTAGGAACAGTGCCAAAGGAGAAGTTTACCAGGCCATTGTTCCGGCTGGAGCATGGTTTGCCTCAGAAAGTATGGGCGAATACTCCTTTGTTGGCTGTACGGTAGCTCCAGGATTTGACTTTGCCGATTTTGAGCTGGCAAGAGCAGCTAAGTTGAAAGCTGATTACCCAGATCATGAAAAGCTAATAGAACGTCTTTGCCGACAATAAATAAAATCTTTAATTGCCATTGCAATTTCTATCTTAAGGAATAAATTATTAACCCTGATTTGATCTATGAGAGTTCTGTCATTTATACTTGCTGCACTTATAATTTCGAATAGTGCTGTAGCGCAACAAAAAAAATCAAGGGCAAAAAATATACTGATTATCTATTCAGACGATCATAGCTACCGTGCCTTAGGTGCAGCCGGAAATACGGATGTTTTAACACCGAACCTCGACAAACTAGCCAAATCAGGATTGATGTTTACCCAAGCCCATGTGATGGGTGGCCATCAGGGTGCAGTTTGTATTCCAAGCAGAGCTATGCTGCTTACCGGTCGATATGTAAA
>CAIJME010000368.1 GCA_903821625.1 uncultured Sphingobacteriales bacterium
CGCTACAGCACTCCTAAAAAATACGTGAGCTTATTACCTTGAGGTCATGAAAGAGATCTTAAGCTATTTCAAAGATCTTATTGCGCTATTCTTTCCAGAACTCTGTACTGCATGCGGCCGGAGCCTGTATAGAAATGAACGAATCATTTGCACGAATTGTATTTACCACCTTCCCATTACTAACTTTCACAACGACCCAGATAATAAAATGGCCCGGCAACTTTGGGGCAGATTTCCTTTTGTTCAAGCAATTGCATTTCTATACTTCCGAAAAGGAAACAGAATTCAAAATTTAATGCATCAACTTAAATACAAAAAAAGCCCTGAAACAGGCATCCGTTTGGGCGAGCTTTATGCTTATGAACTCAAAAGATCATTGACATTCAAACCTGCAGACCTTATTATTCCGGTACCATTGCACCCCATAAAGTTCAAAAAAAGAGGCTATAATCAAAGCGAATGTATCGCTAAAGGGCTATCATCGATTCTGTCAATCCCAGTCAGCACTGCTAATTTAGTGCGTCTTGAAAATACTGAAACGCAAACTAAAAAATCACGTTATTCGAGGTACGAAAATCTAATCAATGCATTCCATATACTAGACACGTCAGAATTTATCAATAAACATGTGATGCTGATCGATGATGTAATGACTACAGGGGCAACACTTGAGGCATGCAGTATCCTCCTGCAAAAAATTGAGGGTGTTGAAATCAGTATTTGCACCATCGCATACGCTGAATAACTAGTAAAATAGGCCTTGAAAATTTAAGAAATTGTGTTTTTTGATACCGTGTAATACCCAATTAATTAATGCCTTTCCTCCCCCATCTAGAGGGGGACATGCACAGCGACATCTAAAACCTTGCTAAAAAATTGAGGTGCTTATTTAATGGAATTTAATTTCAATAAATAATGATTTTTTAGTTTGTAACAGATTTCCCTTAGCCATCCAGTGTCACCGCTGGTCCAAAGGACTCCATTGGAGCGGGGGAATTAAAGGGGGGCCTTAGCGAACCTAACCTTTAACCTCTACCTTAGCCCTCATCATCAATAGATAAAGACATCCGGCGGCACCGGCAGCCATCATCCCATAAATAATAGACATCAGGTATCCTGTTCTATTCTTTTTTAGGGGTAGCTCTGGTTCATCAACTATTTGGAAGGTTGGAGTTTCCTGCAATAGCATGGTACGGCTTATTTCAAGGTTCTTTACAATTTCTCCATAAATGGATTGTAACACTCCTTTATCTCTTTGTTTTAATTCAATTGCCGCAGCCTGAGTAACGTATCCCGGGTTTTTATCGAGCATAATGTCATTGGCCGCACTGGCAACATATGTTTTGCGATTTAGAAGTGCTTCAATGCTATCCGCACGCACTTGTAACCGGTTCACATTATTTCTTTGTCTTTTAGTTTTGGTCTCAATATAAAAGCGCGTGGCCTCCTGAATAAGTTTGGTAGTGAATACCTGAGCAAGCTTTTCATTATGCATGGTAACCGTTGCTTCGAAAAAACTCAATTTTTTATCTGGCTTTCCAACACTCAGCTCTTTTTCGCTTATCCTTTTAATGATC
>CAIJME010000369.1 GCA_903821625.1 uncultured Sphingobacteriales bacterium
CCATCAACAATGGGTTTGCTTGGAATAATCCAGGTAAATTGAAAGCTAAAAAACCCAATATCATCTTCATTGCTATTGATGATTTGAATGATTGGATCAATCCAATAGAGCTAGGAGGAATGCCAGGATTAAAAACCCCTAATTTTGATAGACTAAGGAAGATGTCCATGTCATTTACCAATGCACACATTCCATCTCCTGCCTGTGCACCTTCGCGGGTGGCAATCATGACTGGAGTGAGTCCGGGAAGATCAGGTATAACAGGGTGGAAAAACCCGGATTGGCGTGCTGTTCCGGCATTAAGTAGCCTCCTTACCATGGAGCAATTTTTTAAAGACAAAGGATATCAAACCTTAGCTGGCGGTAAAATTTATCATACATTGGCTCCACCAAGGGCTGTTGTCAATCAATCAGAAGCCAAAGGCTGGGATTATTATTATCCAAGTTTAAATGTGCCTATTCCATTTCAGGTAAGAGCTCCTGAGTCAATAATCTCACCCAAAAATTTCAAAGGAGTTCAGCCCGAATATTTTACCTGGGGCCCCATTAACCTTGGAGACGAATACATGGCTGATTATCATATCGCAGAATGGGCAAAGCATGAACTCTCTCAAAAACGAGATAAACCCTTATTCTTAGCCGTTGGATTAACCAAGCCTCATGATCCATGGGAAGTGCCTCAAAAATATTTCGACATGTATCCACTTCAGTCTGTCCCTGATTTAGAAATTAAAGAAGATGACCTCGAAGATGCTTTTATTCATGGTAGAAGGCCTTTGCATCGATTTATTACTGATAATAATCAGGTTAAGAAAGTTGTTCAGGCCTATATGGCAACTATCTCATTTACAGATGCTATGCTTGGTAAATTACTAGATGACCTCGAAGCAACAGGCTATTTAAATAATTCAATTTTGATGGTTTGGTCTGATCATGGTATGCACATGGGAGAAAAAGAAAATTGGGAAAAGTTTACGCTTTGGGAACGTTCAACCAGAGCTCCAATGTTTATTATGGCACCGGGTGTAACTAAGCCTGGTTCAAGTACCAATGTTCCGGTTTCTATGATGGATATGTTCCCTACTTTGGCAGAATTGACGGGTGAAAAAATCCCTGAGTATTGTGATGGAGAAAGCCTTGTCCCGATGCTCAAGAACAAGAGCTTTGTTCATGAGCCTGCATTTACAGCTTATTTAATGAATGAAGAAGGGGGTACCAACTCAGGTGATGGATATACCATCCGAACAAACAGATACCGATACATTTATTATCCATTCATAAATTTGGAAGAGCTATACGACCACGATCTTGACAAAAATGAATGGGATAATATTGCGTATAGGCCAGCAAGTAAGAATATCATTAAAGAACATCGGAAATTGCTTTTAGATCAGGTTCCTGATTTGAAATGGAAGAATGAAGATCCAAAAGGATACCTAATAACTAAGGATGGAAATGTTAGAAAGAAGGATTATATAAAAATTGCTGACTTGAAAAACATGAAATGGGGTCTTTAATACATTTAATTCTGTGCGTTTAGAATACTAATAAATAAATACGAATGAAGATCCCAAATATATTTTACCTCTTGATCTGTGCGATATTTTTCGCAGTTAGCTCATGCAGTCAAGAAAAAAAAGCGGCAGATCAGAGTCTTACCTCTAAAGGTGCCACACCTGTAAGCCTTGCAGATATTTCTTTTAATGGAGATACTTCTAGTTTGGGTATGGTTAAGATTCCTGCTGGAACATATATGATGGGTGGTGATAATCAGCAATCCTCAGAGGATGAATATCCAAAGCACAAGGTAATGATCGATGCTTTTTTGATCGATCAACATGAAGTGACCAATGATCAGTTTGCAAAGTTTATAGCAAGTACAGGATACTTGACCACTGCAGAAAGAAAACCGGATTGGGAAGAATTGAAAAAACAATTGCCTCCTGACACCCCTAAG
>CAIJME010000370.1 GCA_903821625.1 uncultured Sphingobacteriales bacterium
AGCATTATTTCTGATGTTTTCTTCAGCAGTTTATGGAGTCGCAACCGGAATGTTATCTCCTGCAATAACTGCCTGGATAGTTGACTTAAGTCATCCTGATTATAGAGGGAAGGCTATTGCTACTATGTACATAGCTTTAGAGGCTGGAATTGGATTGGGTGCTTTTGTTGCAGGGGCGCTCTTCATTTCAGATGTAACAATGATACCCCTCACTTTTTATGTGATTGGTGCATTGACCCTGCTAGCCTTAATTTATCTTCAATTCATTTACAAACCTGCCAGGTTTAAAGATCATGTCAATGAATCCTGAGATCCTGAACGAATTGGTCAGTATGAGAATGCCTTTTGGTAAATACAAAGGCAAATTAATTTGCGATCTTCCAGAATTTTATCTTGTTTGGTATGAATCCAATGGGTTTCCACAAGGTAAGATCGGGATATTACTTGCAACAATGTATGAAATTAAGCTCAATGGATTAGAATACCTATTAAAACCATTAAGAAAATAATTTGTTTGGAAATGTCTATTGGATGGGTTCAGGATATTTATTACTAACAATATTAGTATATTCTGTCTATATTTGGCTCATAATCTTAAAAGATGTACGCGATAGTCGATATTGAAACAACAGGTGGCCATGCCAGTGCAAATGGTATCACTGAAATCGCAATCTTAATTCATAACGGTAAAGAAGTCACTGAACAGTTTCGAACGCTTGTTAACCCCGGAATTCCTATACCAATTTATATCCAGTCACTTACTGGTATTAATGATGATATGGTTAGATCTGCACCCAGGTTTAATGAGGTTGCCCAACAGATCTATGCTCTTTTGCATGATAAGATCTTTGTGGCCCATAATGTCAATTTTGATTTTTCATTTGTTCATCATCATCTCGCCGCGGCAGGTCTTCACTTACAAACCCGGAAACTTTGTACGGTTCGTTTGAGTCGAAAGATCATTCCTGGACTTGCTTCATATAGCCTCGGGCGCCTTTGTAAAGAAGTAGGAATAGAGGTATTAGAAAGGCACAGGGCTATGGGCGATGCAGAAGCAACCTCAAAGCTTTTTTCCATGTTGCTTGAAAAAGATCATGAAGGTCATATCAATAAAACTTTGAACCCCCGGTCAAAAGAGCAGTCCTTGCCACCTCATTTGCCCAAAGAGGATATGGATAAACTCCCCACACTTTCAGGAATTTATTATTTCCACAATAATAAATCGAAGGTGATCTATGTTGGAAAGGCCAAAAACATTAAAAAAAGAGTGACCAGTCATTTTGCTAATAATAAACCAGGCAAGCAAAAACAAGAATTTTTAAGGGATATACACCATATTAGTTTCCAGGAATGTGGTACTGAATTAATGGCCTTTATTTTGGAAGCTATTGAGATTAAGCGATTATGGCCTGCTTATAATCGTTCTCTAAAAAGATTTGAACATGCCTATGGTTTATATTCGTTTGATGATCAAAATGGATATTTACGCCTGGCCATTGACAAAAGGAATAAATTTTCAAAACCATTCTACACCTTTAACAAAATTCTGGATGGCCATGCCCTGATAAAAAATCTTATTGCTGAATTTAATCTTTGTCCTAAACTTTGTTTTGTTCAACGAAATAATGAACCCTGCATCTCAATTAATGAACAAATTTGTAAAAAAGCATGTGAACAAATTGAGAGTGCGGCTCGTTATAATGAACGCGTAATCATTGCTCTTTCTAAATTAAAGTCTGCTTTACCCAGTTTTATGGTTATTGATGGAGGAAGAAACTCTGCCGAAAAAAGTTGTATTTTAATCGAAGAGGGTCAGTTTTATGGCATGGGATATGTATCTACAGATCTCATAGATCAAGATATCACAGATCTTAAAAAATATCTCACACCCTATGCATCTAATGATTACATAAGAAATATGGTTTTTAATTATTCAATTCGATATCCTCTTAAAATCAGGTCAAATAGTACATCCATCAGTACAGAAATACCTATTTAACGCTACCTATATTTGCATAAATAGGAAGTTTGCATACCTGATCGCACGGTAAACGATTGGTTTGCAGGAACTTCAAACCTCTGACCATTGCTGAATGATTCCCATTTGGCCGATTTCGGTAAAAGTACCTCTAGTTCACCCTCCAAAACAATCATCGTTTCATGCATAGATGTACCAAATTTATATTCACCTTTTTCAATAATTCCAATTGTTGATTTACCATCCTTTGAGTCATACCCAAGAGATTTTACAGCTCCGTCAA
>CAIJME010000371.1 GCA_903821625.1 uncultured Sphingobacteriales bacterium
CGCTCACCGCTAATCAGCTCAGAAACAAACTCTCCTTCCAAGCAATGCACAATATGTCCTTTTTGGCACCAGTGATCTGCTAAATACCCTTCCGAATATTCCACCAAGCGGATTCGCAATCCAGGAAACTGCATAGTTTGCCAAAAGGAGGTCCCGGTTTCTCCAATATGTTCAGTTTTTTTAATGGCAGACCAGTCAATAGTTTGAAAGGGGATTTTGCTCATTAATTCTAAATAAACCTGTTCACCACATTTTCCAGATACTCCTGCCTTCCGCTTTTCACTTCAGGCTCTCCATTTTCGATGGCGAAGGCTCTCAAATCTTCGAGGCTCAATTTGCCGGCTTCAAAGTCTTTTCCTTTTCCAGAATCAAATGATGCATAGCGCGCTGTTCTAACTTTTTTATAATCAGATTTATTCAGAATATTATCTGCTGCAATCAATGCACGTGCAAAATTATCCATACCACCAATATGGGCATAGAACAAGTCGGCAGGATCGGTTGAGTTTCTTCGAATTTTGGCATCGAAGTTAATCCCTCCACCCTGAAAACCACCGGCCTCAATAATCACAAGCATGGCCTCGGTCAGTTCATTGATATTATTTGGAAACTGGTCTGTATCCCATCCGTTCTGGTAATCGCCACGATTGGCATCCATAGATCCTAATAAACCTGCATCGGCACTTACCTGCAATTCATGCTGAAAGGTATGGCCGGCAAGCGTGGCATGGTTTACCTCAATATTTAATTTAAAATCGTCCATCAGATTGAACTGACGAAGAAAAGCGATCACAGTTGCAGCATCATAATCATACTGGTGCTTACTTGGCTCGCAGGGTTTAGGTTCGATAAAGAAGGTGCCTTTAAAACCATGCTTACGCGCATAATCTTTTGCCATATGCAGGAATTGGGCTAAATGCTCCTGCTCACGCTTCATATTGGTATTCAGTAAACTCATATACCCTTCTCTACCGCCCCAAAAAACGTAGTTTTCACCACCCAGACTAATAGTAGCATCCAAAGCTGCCTTAACCTGTGCTCCTGCATGACTTAGCACATGAAAATCAGGATTAGTAGAAGCACCATTCATGTACCGGCGATGTGAGAATAGGTTGGCAGTTCCCCAAAGTAATTTTACGCCACTGGCATCCTGCTTTTGCTTTGCATAAGCTGTTATCGCTTGCAAACGGCGTTCATTTTCTACAATATCGTTTCCATAATCCACCACATCCACATCGTGGAAGCAATAAAATGGAAGATTCATCTTGGTAATAAATTCAAAAGCCGCATCCATTTTATCCTTCGCACGCTCTACCGCATCGGTTTTTGAATTCCATGGAAAGATATGAGTGGGTTCGCCAAAAGGATCTGCACCGTTGCCTACAAAAGAATGCCAGTAAGCACAGGCAAAGCGCAGCGTTTCCTTCATAGTTTTTCCAGCCACTATCCGATTCTCATCGTACCAGCGAAATGCTAATGGGTTATCCGATTCAGGGCCTTCATATCCGATCTGGCCAATACCTTTGAAAAATTCTTTATCTCCTGTGATGATGCTTGACATATTCGTTTGTTTATTTCAGTAAAAAATCATTCCGCATTTCGCGAATTGGATGAAAATTTTGGTTCCGTAATTTATAGAATTTTTTGAATTGGTAAAGAATAGGATTTGGGATTATAGAAAAATTGGTGGGTATTGGTTGGGTTAGGTTTTCATTTGTCTTTGCGAGGAGGAACGACGAAGCAATCTCATAATTTGATTCAATTGCTATTTGAGATTGCCGCGCTGCTCTAGCAATGACAGAGTTAAAAGCCAAAAGCTGAAAGCTGAATATGCTAAACTTGGAAATATTACTCCTCCTGAAATAAAAAATTCTTCATAATACTATTGTCGTTGCAAGGAGGAACGACACAGCAATCTCTTCAATAGTTTTCATTTGTCATTGCGAGGAGGAACGACGAAGCAATCTCTTCAATAGTTTTCATTTGTCATTGCGAGGAGGAACGACGAAGCAATCTCATAATTTGATTCAATTGC
>CAIJME010000372.1 GCA_903821625.1 uncultured Sphingobacteriales bacterium
ATTGTATGTCAATACATAATATACATCTTAATATTGATTTTTCAACCAGCAATAAAATAGTGTTGTAGAATAAAGATTGATGCGAGCTTTGATCTTGGAAAGGTGCTGTTGAAGCTTTTCGGTTTGGGCAGTCCGGTGCCCGCCCGGATGAACCCGTTCGGACGGGCTCTGCTTTAGTTTTTTGCCATAAAGCAGTCTTTAATTACATATATCCGGATTGCAAAAAAGCTACCGCTGCCGCCCCGGTTTATTTTACCCCGGACAGTTGCTCTTTTGATGGGTTTTACAAAATATTAACACCTTACATAATTTTATTGTTTCGGAATTGCCAACCTTTAATAGCAGCACTGTTTCTGCCATCTAAACGGGATCGAAGCGGCAGCCTTTTGCCTTATTCAAATAACGTTTTCCAACATTAATCCGGGCAAAAGCTACAGCGCAGAGCCCGACTGAAGAAACCTATTAAGACTGGCTTTGCTTTTCACAACAAAATAATTCAACCTGATATTAGAATTCTGCCTCAGTAAATGCGATAATTAGTTTTTTATCACTCTTACCTGATCGTAAGCTTATTCTCTTTAAACTTTTCAATCAAATAATCTGCATATCTTAAAAATCCCAGATCGGTTAAGTGGGTTCCATCTACAGTACCCTCATTATCTGTCCCGATTGATCCGGCAGCACGGATATAGATAAGATCTTTCATGCCCTCCTTCACTAATTTATCGAATTCTGTTTTCAATGCTTGATTCTTCTCATTCATGCTATTTTGTAAACTTGCTTGAAAAATTGCACGGGTATATTCCACGTTTTCAACGAATACAATAGGAGTTTTTGGATTTTTAGTACGGATCGCTTTGGCTAATGGGATAACACTATCGGTTACCATTTTTGCGGTCATATTCGGCAGGCAGTCGATAACATAATAAGATGCCTTTATTCCTGAAATAAGCTCGGCTATCGGAGGATCCATTCTTCCATTTCCGCTGAATCCGAAGTTTATACAATCCACATTCAATTTTCTGGAGATGATGCTTGTAAATACCATGCCGGGCCTTGAAGCACAACCTCCCTGTAAAATACTGGTGCCATAAAAAACAATGGGCAGCTTTTTATCTGCTGCAGGTTTGGTAATCGTACTGCCGCTTTCTAAACCAATTTCTACTTTGGTTGTACCATCGTAAAGTGGTAAATAAAGTTTGTATTCTCTTTCTACTTGATTAAGACCATTTATCAGAGAAGCCTCATTTTCTTTTGCTGTTGGCCTACCTGTATTTACATAAGTCCATACTCCATTAACTTTGCAATACAAATCAACCCCTTTTATGCCCGTTTCGGCCATGTGGTTCATTTTGGTATCATTCTGTAAAGCCCATTTTACTTTTACAGAACTTGAGTTGGTATTAAATCTTATGGAGATTCCTGCAGAATTTTTTGATAGATCCCAAACCTGCTTTCTGACTTTATCCTTGTAAGATGCAGGTAAACGGTCGTAGGGGCTTTCTTTCTCTGATTCGGCTACACCGGTGCCCTCAATTAAGAAGGATTCTTTACCGTAATAAGTGAAATTTTCTTTTTTAGAAGTTGTTTCTTGTGCAAAAATAGAACTACTAAGGCAAGTCAGAACTAAAAAACAGATATATCTATTCATGATCATAATTTTATTAAAGATAACCGAACAATTCAATCATTCAAATGGAGAAAAAACTGTTTGAGTATGCTGTTTATAAATATAATTAAGTTTTGCGAATGCTACTGGAATTATAAAAAACATTTAAAGCTTATATTGCAAATGCAATCCAATAGGGCCTGTAACAATTTTTATGACCTTGATTAAGGAAATCTCATCGATCAAATTTAAATTTTCATCCTATGAAGTTTTTGTTATTCTGTTACTGGCATTAACGCAATTCACTGTTGTTCTAGATTTTATGGTTATGTCTCCTCTAGGTGATATGCTCATGAAATCAATGGATCTAAGCACCTCGCAATTTGGTTTATGTGTTTCAGCATATGCTTTTAGTGCCGGTATTTCAGGTTTACTGATGGCAGGTTTTGCTGATCGGTTTGATCGAAAAAGAGTACTGCTCTTTTTTTATATAGGCTTTATAGCCGGAACTCTTTTTTGTAGTTTGGCAGATACCTATCCTTTGTTATTGCTTGCCAGGATTATTACTGGAATCTTTGGCGGGGTGATTGGGTCTATTTCTATGGCTATTGTAACCGATATGTTTGTGATTGAAAAGAGGGGAAGAGTTATTGGATATCTGCAAATGGGATTTGGTGGTAGCCAAGTTCTTGGAATACCAATCAGTTTGTATATAGCGAATCATTGGGGTTGGCAATCTCCATTTCTAATGATTGTGGGATTGGCTTGTTTGATTTGGTTCGCTATTGTCATGAAGCTAAAACCTATAAAGGAGCATCTTGTATTAAAATCAGAACGAAATGCAATTGGACATTTATGGTATACGCTAACTCTAAGAAAGTATAGAATAGGATTTCTGGCAACTGCATTCCTTTCCTTGGGTGGATTTATGATGATGCCCTGGGGCAGTGCTTTTGCAATAAATAATTTGAATGTTACTTCTCAGCAACTCCCCATTTTATATATGATTTCAGGCATTACTGCCTTGCTTATTATGCCAGTAATCGGAAAATTAAGCGATCGGTTCGATAAGTTTACCATTTTTACTGTAGCATCAGTATTGCTGAGTATAGTTATCATTATTTATACCAATCTTGGACCAGTTGCATTCTGGGTTGTTTTGCTTATGAATTTAGGTTTTATGGTTGGAATTATGAGTAGGATGGTTCCGGCTATGGCCTTAAGTTCTGCATTGCCTGAAAAGCAAGATAGAGGAGCATTCATGGGTATTAATTCATCATTACAACAAATTGCAGGCGGAATTGCAGCTGCATTTGGAGGAATGGTAGTTGTGCAGAAGGATAAGTTTAGTCCTTTAGAACATTATGATACATTGGGTTATATTATTGTATTTATTTCCATTGTTTCTATATTTTTAATTCTTAGGGTTATTAAGCTTATTAAATATTCATAGTCGGCTTCAAACTGATTTTTTTTGATTAATACTGATTCAAATTTGTATTTGCCATTGATGATAACCAATTTCATAGAATATATTTAATCAATTGTTTAAGAAATAATTTCCGTTAATTTGTTTTAACTAACTATTTCCTACAGAGTATGCTTTCTAAAAAAACTCGTTATGCAATAAAAGCCCTTGTGATATTGGGTAAAAATTTTGGGGAGGCACCTATGCAGATCTCGAAAATTGCATCTGAGGAACACATACCTAAAAAATTCCTTGAACAAATTCTACTCGATCTAAGGAATGCCGGATTGCTTTACAGTAAGAAGGGAGCCGGTGGTGGATATGGGCTGGTGAAAGACCCTGC
>CAIJME010000373.1 GCA_903821625.1 uncultured Sphingobacteriales bacterium
ACAATTCTAGTTAAGAATTATGCTTTTACTTTTTCTTTAATGAATTCTACAACAAATGGTGTTGCAACGAATAAGGAAGAATAGGTTCCAAAAATAACACCTATCAGCATTGCAAAAGAGAATCCTCTTAATATCTCACCACCAAAGATGAATATGATTAAAAGGACAGCTATCGTACAGATACCTGTGATTACTGTTCTACTTAAGGTACTATTCAAGGCATTATTGATCACTGAAGGAAGATCTTCATTTTTAGAATGATGCTGCCCAATGTATTCACGAACACGGTCAAATACAACAACCGTATCGTTTATCGAGTATCCCATTACGGTTAATATTGCTGCTACAAAGGCCTGGTCAATATCAAGTGAGAATGGAAGCCATCCATTAAATATGGTGAATATGGCAAGCAATACAAGAACATCATGTACTAATGCTAGTATTGCTGCAAAACCAAAGGCCATTCGTTTGAATCGTATTAAAATGTACAGGAATATGACAAGAATTGCGAAAATAACTGCCCATATAGCTGATTTTTTAATATCATCAGCAATAGTAGGTGTTACCTTTTGTGAATCTTTAATTTCGTATATAGGGTTTATCTTTTTCAATCCTGCGGCAAGTTTTTCACTTACTAGAGCATTAGCTTGATCGGTATTATCATTAATCAGGTAAGCCGTTGTGATCTTAACCTGATTGGATGTTCCAAATGTTTTTACTTCAACTGCGGTTCCAATTTCATCAACTAAGATTGAACGTACAGCTTCAACCTCAACAGGCTTTTCGAAAGCTACAAAATAAGCTCTACCTCCTTGGAAATCTACACCCAGACTAAACCCTTGTGTAAATGCAGATACTATACCGGCAACAATGATTGCAGCAGATAAATAATAGAACCGTTTACGACCAGTAATGAAATCAAATTTAGAATCCTTGAATAAATTTTCAGTAGCTTTTATAGAGAAGCTGATTGGTTTCTTTCTATCTAATAACCATTCAAACACTAAACGTGAAATGAATATGGCAGCAAACAGTGAAGTAATGATACCGATCATCAGGGTAGTTGCGAAACCAACAATTGGACCCTGTCCAAAAATATAAAGAATAACACCAGTTAAGAATGTAGTGATATTTGAATCTAAGATTGCTGGCATGGCCTTTTGAAACCCTTCGGTTATTGCTAATCGAACAGATTTTCCAGCAGTAATTTCTTCTCGAATACGTTCATAGATCAATACGTTGGCATCTACCGACATACCTAATGAAAGCACAATACCTGCGATACCTGGGAGGGTTAATACAGCTCCTAAGGAAGCAAGTACACCCATCAAGAAGAATAGATTGATCAGCAATGCAATATTTGCAATTAAACCAGCAGTGCTGTAATACATTCCCATGAAAATGAGGATGAAAATGATACCTGCAATAGTAGAAAGTAAGCCTGCAGAGATAGAAGCTGCACCAAGAGATGGGCCAACAACATAATCACTAACTATTTTAGCTGGTGCAGGTAATCTGCCTGCTTTCAATACGTTTGCAAGATCCTGTGTGTCTTCTACTTTAAAGCTTCCGCTAATGGATGAAATACCATTTGGAATTTCGCCCTGTACGGTAGGAGCAGAGTATACCAGATTGTCTAATACAATAGCAACACTTTTCTTGTTATTTGGATCTGCAGATGCAGCAGCAGTAATTGAACGCCATGCACGAGCACCATCGGCATTCATAACCATAACTACTTCCGGATTACCTTTCTGATCATAATCAGAACGAGCGTCAGATATTACATCTCCTTCAAGAGCCGGACCACCTGCTATACTGCTAGTTTTTAAAGCATATAACTCAAAAACTTTACTTTCTTCAGTCATCGGCTTAACTCCCCAGTATAACTTAACATTCTGTGGAATTACTGCTCTAATTGCAGGCGATGAAAGGTAGGCATTAACTTTCGCAGTATCTTTTAGAGCTGCATAACCCACAACTGGACCCGGACGTAAGTTAGACTGTCCGTCTTGCCCTTGGAACGTTGCAGGATTTAAAAGGGCAAATAATGGATTTTGTTTCGCTTGTTCAGCTTGAAGTTTGCTTTTAATTGAAGCACTATCAGTTTTATTGCTGTCTTTTTTACCTAAAGCAGCAAGTTTACTTTTTGTAGTATCCTGAGCCGCTGAATTTGTTGTATCAACAGACTTTACTGTGGTGGCTAGAATACTGTTTACATTCTGTAGTAAACCAAAGATCTCGGTATTGTCATAAGTTTCCCAGAATTCAAGCTTTGCAGAACCCTGTAATAATTTACGAACACGATCAGGATCGGTTACGCCCGGCAATTCAATCAGAATACGATTGGTCCCTTGTTGTTTTTGAATATTAGGAGAGGTTACTCCAAATTTATCGATACGTGTACGAAGAATGTTGAATGAAAGATCAATTGCGCCATCTGCAGATTTTCTAAGGAAGTCTAAAACTGCCGTATTATCTGCATCCACCTTTAAATTGGCTGAATTTTCTTTTGTTGCAAATAAGGTTGCAAGTCTGGTATTAGGACTTACTTTTTCAAATTCTCTACCAAAAGCAGCAATAAAATCATTATCACCTTGAGCTATTGCTAATTCAGCGTTTTTAATTGCCGCGTTGAAATTTGCATCAGTGCTGTTATTCGCAAGATTCCGTACCATTTCACTCAAAGAAATTTCCATGGTTACGTTCATACCACCTTTTAAATCAAGGCCTAGCGGAATTTCACGTTCCTTAGCGTACTGATAGGTGATATAATCCAGATTTTCAAATACAGGTAACGAGGCTACCGAATCGAGATAAATTTTCTCTTTAGGGGCATCTCCTTTAGCAAATTCCTGAGCATCTTTTTCAACTTTATTCGCTATCCAAGTGAACGAGAGGGAATACAAACACGCTATTGTAAGCGATATTGCTGCGAATTTTATTAATCCTTTACCTTGCATTTTATATAAATTGTGTATTAATGTTGATTTAAGCCTATTTTGGTTAAGACGCCAAAGCTAATTAAATTTTTGTTTTCTAGTATAATTCTTTAGCATAGAAATATGTAGTTCATTCAAATTCTGATATATTTTTTAAAACTATAGGTATAAAGATTCTTTTCATCAGGCTTGTGGGTACTATTTGAGCTTTCTTTCCATGCTTCTTTATCTAAAGATGGGAAAAATGTGTCTGCATCAAAATCATGTTGAATCACGGTCAGAAAAATAGAATCAGCAAGCGGAAGAGCCTGTTCAAATATTTGGGCCCCACCAATGATGTAAATGTCATTCTCCTTTTTGCACAATTCCAAAGCGCCCTGAAGTGATCCGCTTACCTCCGCACCAGGTATTTCCAAATTCGATTGTCGGCTGATCACAATATTTCGTCTGTTTGGGAGCACTTTCCCAATAGAATCAAAGGTTTTTCTTCCCATAATTATGGGAAATCCTGTAGTCAGGTTTTTAAAATGAAGCAGGTCTGCCGGTAAATGCCAGGGTAGTTGATTGTTTTTTCCAATCCCATTCTTTTCATCTACAGCAACTATCAGGTTTATTTTCATTAGAATATTTATTTTGCAATGATTAAGCTCATCAAAGAATGGCTTATTCAAGGTTTATTTAATATTTATATTGCCACCGCTCCTTTAATGTGAGGATGAGGGTCATAATTTTCGAGTTGGAAATCTTCAAATTTAAAATCGAAAATATGTTTTATTTCAGGGTTCAGTTTCATGACAGGTAGCGGTCTACATTCACGACTCAACTGCAGTTTAGTTTGATCTAGGTGATTAGTGTATAAATGGGCATCTCCAAGGGTATGTACAAAATCGCCAGCTTGAAGGCCGCATACCTGAGCAATCATCAGGGTAAGTAGGGCATAGGATGCTATATTGAAAGGTACACCCAAAAATATGTCTGCACTCCTTTGATAAAGCTGACAACTTAACTTACCGTCGGCAACATAAAACTGAAAAAAGCTATGGCAGGGTGGAAGCGCCATGTTCTCAATTTGAGCAACATTCCATGCAGAAACGATCAAACGCCTTGAATCTGGATTTTTTTTGATCTGCTCAATCACCTGACTAATCTGATCAATATGCCCACCATCTGGTTTGGGCCATGAACGCCACTGAGAGCCGTAAACTGGTCCGAGTTCTCCATTTTCATCGGCCCATTCATCCCAAATGCTAACACC
>CAIJME010000374.1 GCA_903821625.1 uncultured Sphingobacteriales bacterium
CGAAGATCCCTGATGTTGAGCTAGGTCTTCTAGATCAATTACTTGCTGTCCGAGTTCTTTTAGCTTTACCAGCGTTTTGGTTTTAGCTGATCCGGTCATCCCGCCTAAAATCAGAATGGGATATTTTTCTTTGAACTGAGCCAACACCCAATTCCGATAGCGTTTATAGCCTCCTTCTAACAGGTAAACTTCAAAACCATACAGGTTCAATGCCCAGGCCATGGCTCCACTTCGCATGCCGCCACGCCAGCAATGGATCAGGATTTTTTTATCGGGTGCTATTTTCAAGGCCTGCTCAATAAATCCGGACCATTTGGGCCCCGTAAGGTCAAAGCCAAGCAAAATAGCTTTTTCGCGGCCTTGTTGTTTATAGGTTGTGCCAACTTGTACCCGCTCCTCATTCGAAAAGATCGGAAGATTAAATGCACCCGGAATACTGGCATGTTCAAATTCCAAGGGGGTTCTAACATCTACCACGGGTGTAGTTTCAGCCAAATCCAGGAAGTTAACAATATCCAGCGTTTGAATCATTTTATATAAAATTAGTATTTTGAGGATTGAGCACCTGCCAAAATTGAATGATCATCTATTTCAGCTGCCTCAAATACATTTGAATAGTATTTTCCAATCCAAAGTAAAGTGAATCACAAATTAGCGCATGCCCAATGCTGACCTCCAGCAAACCTGGAATATTCTGTGAAAAATACTGGAGGTTATGGAGATCCAAATCATGACCTGCATTGATGCCTAAGTTAAGTTGATCAGCCATCTTTGCGGCCGCAATGTAAGGTTTTATAGCACGGACTTTATCTTCATGATATCCTGAAGCATAGGCCTCGGTATAAAGTTCAATACGGTCGGTACCGGTAGTTTTTGCAGCTTCAACCATCTCTTCACTGGGATCCACAAAAATGGAGACCCTGATTCCTGCTGCTTTAAATTCAGCGATAATATCTTTTAAATACGATTGGTATTTGATGGTATCCCAGCCATGGTTGGAGGTTAGTTGTCCTTCAGCATCTGGAACTAGGGTAACTTGCGCAGGAGTATTGGCCATGACCAGCCCCACAAATTTTTGTTCTTTGGGATTTCCTTCAATATTAAACTCTGTATGAATCACCTTTTTAAGGTCAAAAACATCTTGGTAGCGGATATGTCTTTCATCTGGACGCGGGTGCACAGTTATCCCTTCAGCACCAAATCGTTCTGCATCAAGTGCAACTTTGACCAGATCTGGATTATTGCCGCCTCTTGAGTTGCGCAGGGTGGCTATTTTGTTGATATTGATGGAGAGGTTTGGCATGGGGGGTTTCAGTTATCTGTTATCAGTTGTCAGTTAATATTATTTGTTTTCGGGAGTGTGACTGATAGTTCGGTAAAGTATAAATAGACTAAGATTTTCTTTTATAATTATATCAAGTTGGGTTACTTTTTACTTTTTAATGATTGAATTACCAGGCCCTAAGATACAAACCGTTTTTTCAAAAAAAATGCTTACCCGTAAGTAAGCATTTTTTTAAATAGTTATACAACAGTTATCAGTTAACAGTTAACAGTTATCAGTTAACAGTTATCGGTTAAAAGTTTCCAGATGTCGTTAGCCAGACAACAGACAACAGATAACACCCTTCATTTGTCGTTAGCCAGACAACTGATAACAGACAACTGACAACACCTTCCCCTCCCTTAATACCTATAAGCATCCCCTTTAAACGGACCTTGAACAGGAACGCCAATATAATCTGCCTGATGCTGATCTAAAGTTTCAAGTTCAACCCCGATTTTTGCAAGATGTAAACGGGCAACTTTTTCATCCAGATATTTAGGAAGAACGTAAACCTTGTTTTCATAATTGGCAGAGTTAGTCCAAAGTTCTAATTGTGCTAAAGTTTGATTGGTGAACGAATTTGACATCACAAATGATGGGTGACCAGTGGCACATCCTAAATTCACTAAACGACCTTCGGCCAGAACAATCACATCTTTACCATTGATGGTATATTTATCAACCTGTGGTTTGATTTCAACTTTAGTATGACCATACTTCTCGTTTAACCATGCCATATCAATCTCATTATCAAAGTGACCGATATTACAAACAATCGCTTTGTCTTTTAAAGCAAGGAAATGTTCGCCACGAACAATGTCACAGTTACCAGTAGTGGTTACTACGATATCTGCTTCTTTAATAGCTGTAGTCAATTTCTTAACTTCATAACCTTCCATTGCTGCCTGTAAAGCACAGATTGGGTCAATTTCGGTTACGATAACACGAACACCTTGTGAGCTTAATGAAATGGCAGAACCTTTACCCACATCACCATAGCCACAAACAACAGCTACTTTACCAGCCATCATAACGTCAGTTGCACGACGGATCGCATCAACTAATGACTCACGGCAACCGTATTTATTGTCAAATTTAGATTTAGTAACTGAATCGTTCACGTTAATTGCAGGTAAATGCAATGTTCCGTTCTTCATGCGCTCATATAAGCGGTGAACTCCGGTAGTAGTTTCTTCAGAAAGACCTTTGATTGCTGCAATTAGCGCAGGGAATCTGTCGAATACCATATTTGTTAGGTCGCCACCATCATCCAAAATCATGTTTAATGGCTGACGCTCTGGTCCGAAATGTAAAGTTTGTTCGATACACCAGTCAAATTC
>CAIJME010000375.1 GCA_903821625.1 uncultured Sphingobacteriales bacterium
CCTGAATTGAAGGCAAATTGAATTCTTTTTTGATCAGATTTTCTCCCGATTCATTTATCATCAGCCCTTTAGTGGATATTTTACTTACATGGAATTGTTCCCATAAGTTCTTGAAAAAATTTGCATCAATTTCATGACACAACCCCTGCACTTTATTCGTTTCTGTAATCCAATACCTTCCATCTTGTTCTATGAGGTCTGGATAGCTCATCCTTTCCTTCAACAGCCCAGGTGCATAAATTAAAATTTCCGGTTGGCTCCATATAATTTTTCCATTCTTTTCAATACCACCACTTATCCAAGCAGGATTCCGATTCTCAAAATCAGGTCCGCTATTTACATGATGCCAAAATAGATATCTTCCATCTTTTGTCTTAAAAATACGTGGACAAGCTCGTGGGTTCTTAATGGGGTCGCCTGTATAATATGTTGGAATCTGAGGCATAGTCCAGGTTTTACCTCCATCGTAGGAGTATGATTCAGCAGGATGTCCCATTACGGTGCGATACATACAGTATAATGTACCATTGCTAAGCTCTACGATATTTTGCTCTTCTTGTACTGAGCCAAAATCGGGATTACGTAAACCTTGGTCTCCTTCAGGTAAATTATTCCAACGAAGTTTTTCAGGATCACGTTCAGTATTGATATTATCACATCGCATAAACCAGCCCTCTCCTTCTTCGAGCATGTATTTTCCTAGTTTGGTAAAGGCTAGCATCATCCCTTCTTGACCCACATTAATTGGTTTGCCAATTCCCCATAGTATCTGCACCTTGCCGGCCCAATCATTTTTACGATCTACCCTAGTAGTTTTTATTGGTAATCGATAACGCTTTGACCAAGTTTTTCCATTGTCATCCGAATATTTGAAGCAATACCATCCGAGCATATCTTCCCTGATATTGTCTATAAAATTCATACTATGGATTTTATCACCATTGTAATCATAAAATACATAAATACGACCAAAACGGGTTTTATAAGGCATTGACCATGATGCCGATTCAGCTGATGGTTCTTCAATACGAACAGGTTTTGACCAAGTATTTCCTTTGTCATTTGATACCGAAGAAACAATGTGTTGTCCGCCCGTACCTTCTGCTCCAGCTCCCGTTGTAAATACACAGAGCCAATCCCCATTATCCAACACTACTACATAAGGCTGATCAATATACCCACTCATATAAATTGGCTTACCATTCAATCTGTCTCGAAAGTCGTAAGGTTTGGATTGTGAAAAGGCCACAAAACAGCTCATAAGAAAGTAATTCAACAAAACAAGTCGTTTCATATATTGATTTTTAGAGTTAAGTTTCAGAACATTTTGCCACTTGATGTTGTGCGCGGTAAAATTAATATAGACTTTCGTTTTAAAAACCGATTTCTTGAACAAATTCTATTCAGTACATCGGTCTTTCCAATTTTGTTATTCGGTTTTAATGAGCATTATCAGTTGTCAGTTACCAGTTAACAGTTATCAGTAGTCAGTTAACATATAACTTGTAAAATCAGTTTAAGTATTTTACAAATCTTTCTGATTTTCCCATTAAAAAGTAATTTAAGCTTACTCTAATCTCCTGTCTCTATACTCTATACTCAATACTAGTTATCAGTTATCAGGATGGGTAAGGTAGTCAGACAACAGACAACGGAACAAGGAATAAAGAGCCAAGAACCAAGAATCAAGACGAAAGAACAAGAAGTAAAGAACAAAGACTTTTAGGGATGATACTTCTTTCCTACTTCCTACCTCAGACTTCCTACCTCAGACAACAGATAACAGACATCAGTTATCAGTTATCAGTAGTCAGTTTCAGACAACAGACAACAGACAACCCCCATCATTCCACATAACCCTGTCCATAAAGTGCTTTCCCACTTCTAGTACCTAAGTGCTTTTCGTTTTCAACCACTAACTCTCCATTCACAATTACATATTTAAACCCCTTAGAGTAGGCATGTGGTTTTTGAAAGGTAGCCATATCGTTTACTTCTGATTCACTGAATATCACGATATCAGCAGCATAATTTGAGAGTAACAGGCCTCTATCATTTAATCCGAATTTTTGTGCAGCTAATGAG
>CAIJME010000376.1 GCA_903821625.1 uncultured Sphingobacteriales bacterium
CGAAGTTGCATTGACCAATGGTACTCAGAAGTGAAAAACTAATCCTTCCGGCATTATTCTTTTTATCATTCTTCATAATCTCGATAAGATCACTATAACTGTTTTTCTTTACCTGATAGCCAGGATAAATAGTTTTGATCGTATCAACAATCTCACGAAGCTCTGATTTTGGAAGACCGTTTTTCTTTGCTGAAAGGTATGCCTCACAAATAAATCCGATTGCAATGGCTTCTCCATGTAGCAGTGGTTTTTTATCATGGTGTAAAGAGTAACTTTCTACAGCATGACCAATGGTATGCCCAAAGTTGAGGATCTTTCTGATTCCTTTTTCAAAGGGATCAGCAATTACTACTTCATTTTTGATCTCAACAGAACGATAAATAATCTCAGGGCTTAGCTCAGCAGGTTTAATGTTCTTCAGTTTTTCAAACAAGGACAAATCATAGATCAGTCCGTGTTTTACCACTTCGGCATATCCCGAACGGAGCTCTCGTTGGTCGAGAGTACTTAAGAATCCGGTATTTATAAAAACAGCTTTTGGCTGGGTGAAGGTGCCGATGATATTTTTTACATTCTCCATGTCGATCCCGGTTTTCCCACCAATAGAAGCGTCAACTTGTGAAAGTAAGGTGGTAGGAACCTGAACAAAATCAATACCGCGCTTAAAAGTTGAGGCGGCAAATCCACCCATATCTGTAATAACACCGCCACCAAGGTTGATTAAGATGCTACTTCTGTCGGCGCCAAAATCAAGCAGCATTCTCCAGATCCCAATGCAGAAATCAATATTTTTATTCTCCTCGCCAGGTGTTACTTCAATCATATCGAATTCAAGATCACCTAAGGCATCCTGTAAAAGCGGCAGGCAATGAATTTCGGTATTGCTGTCAACCAGCACAAAAATTTTACTGTACTTGCTTTCAATTAGAAATTTACTTAACTCCTGCAGACTGTTTTCAAAATAAACAGCATAACTGATGCTTTTTATGGGTTTCATTTAACTTTAATTAGTTTACCTCTGCACTCTACAATATCACCTCGTCTTACTTTTAAACGTTTGCGGTAATCTACCTCACCGTTGTATTTTACCTCGCCTTCTAAAACAAGCATTTGAGCTTCGCCACCACTTTGAACGATGTTGGCAGCCTTCAGTAATTGAATCAGGTGGATGAATTCTCCTTCTAATGTAAAATCAAGCATGTGCAAACTTACAAATTTTCGCATTCGCATGTAAATATCTCAATATTTCTACCTTTGCACATGCAACAAACCAAGTTGAAGAGCACTAATCTTTCTTTTGATAATACAGAGATTGCTTTCCGTGGAAAAACGGATGCCGACCTTAAACGAGCCTATTGGCTGTTTAAGATGATTAGTATAAATTTTCTAACAAAAATCGGCCCGCCGATCACCAATTTTGCACTCAACATAGGCTTACCAATAACATCTTTAATTAAGAATACCATTTTCCAACAATTTTGCGGTGGCGAGAGTATTGATGAATGTGAACAAACTGTCAGTCAGCTTCATGCAGGAAATGTAGGTTCTATTCTCGATTATTCTGTGGAGGGTGAAGACGATGAAATGGTGTTTGATGCCACCTGTGAAGAGATAAAGAACACCATTAGACATGCCAATGGGGATGAACGAATTCCTTTAACAGTATTTAAAGTTACCGGTCTTGGCAGATTTGGCTTGCTTGAAAAATTAGATAAAAAGCAGCTTTTGAATGAGGATGAAAAGGCAGAATTTATCCGTTTTAAAAATAGATTAGATCAAATAGGAAGCTTATCACATGATTTGGATGTTAAAGTAATGGTAGATGCGGAGGAAACCTGGATACAAAATACGATCGATTCATTGGTATTGGAGTTGATGCGGAAATATAATCAGGATAAAGCAATTGTGTATAATACGTATCAGCTTTATCGAAACGATAAACTAGCTTCCCTAAAAGCAGATGTAAAAACTGCTAGCATTGAACACTTTTTTCTGGGAGCCAAGTTAGTTCGTGGAGCGTATATGGAAAAAGAGCGTAAACGTGCTATAGAATTTAATTATCCATCACCAATTCATAAGGATAAAGAATCAACAGATCAAGATTATGATCTAGCCCTTAACTATTGCATCAGTAAAATTGAAATTGTTTCATTTATAGCAGGAACACATAATGAAGAAAGTTGCCGAGTATTGGCCGAGCTTTTGGATGAAAAAGGTATTCCGCACAATCATGAGCATGTTTATTTTTCTCAGTTATTAGGAATGAGCGATAATTTAAGCTTCAATCTTTCATCTGTTGGCTATAATGTGACTAAGTATGTTCCTTATGGCCCTGTTAAAGCGGTGATGCCTTATCTTTTCAGAAGGGCAGAAGAGAATACATCTGTTGCTGGACAAATGGGTAGGGAACTGCGTTTAATTGCACTAGAAAAGAAACGCAGAAAATTAAAATAGACAGTTATTTATTCCAAAATTTTTCTTTTCCGCGAAGTAGATCCCAGAATAAGATAAAATCTGAAGCAAGACTGTAGCCTGGATATTGAAAGGTAGCCGGTTTATTTTTTTCGAAAAAGAAATGACCAACCCATGCAAAGCCATACCCCACAAATGGGATCAGGAACAATACCTTTGCTTCATTCATGATGAGAGCAGTTGGAATTAATAAAAGAACAAGCGAGGTGCCAATAAAGTGCAGAATTCTGCTGGTCGAATTACTATGTTCTTCTAGATAAAAGGGGTAAAATTCTTTAAGCGTGCTGATTTTTTGCTTTTGCATAGTCTAATTTAAACAATTTTCAATTAATGTCTAGCAATCCTGATGAGTATAAATAGCTCTCCAGACTTTCGTCTGCTGTAAGAAGGTGAGTTTGCATTCCAAGGGATGCTGCGGTTTTCAAATGCTGCGGACTATCATCTATGAAAAGAGTTTGGGCAGGATCTAGCTGATGTTCCTTTAATACATATTCAAAAATTTCAGGATTAGGTTTACGCATTTTCATCAAATGTGAATAATAATCTTTTTCAAAAAAGATGGCATTTGATTCTAATTGATGTTCTCTTTTTAAATAACTCATGATCCAGTTATAATGGATCTCATTATTATTACTTAATAGGAATGTCCTGTATTTTTCTTTCACTTTTAGTAAAAGGTGATGATTTGGTTCTGGCACGCCGATTAATAAGGAGTTCCAGGCTTGATCTATTTCGGTATCGGTTAGGCTTGGAATTCTTGCGAATTCTCTAATTCCCGCTCTGAATTCTGAAGCTGAAATAAAACCCTGCTCAAATTGATCAAAGATTGTATTGTGGGCCTTATGTGAAAAAAACTGGTCCACATTTTTTATTCCTAATTCCGAAAAACTATGTTGTGCCCGGTTAAAGTCTATTGTAAAAATGACATTTCCGTAATCAAAAATTATATTTTTTAACTTATTCATAAAATTATTTCTTAATATTGAAATCTAACTACAGTTTCTCCGTATTACTAGCATTTTAAATTTCATTGATGGCCTTTATTCCAAATACAATTTCCATAATCCTCATTTTATTTGGGCTTATAACTCTGTATATGTGCATTCGCATATTCCGCAGGTATGAATTGGTTGTCCGCTGGTTTGGTTATATGTTATTCAGTATCGGAATTTGGTCGCTAAGTTATGGATTTGAACTTTTAAGTACCACGCTAGAGGAAATGTTATTTTGGCAAAATATTGAATACCTAGGTATAGTATTTATTCCTGTATTTTGGTTGTTGTTCATTTTGAAATTAACCGGTAGAGATAAGTACTTAAATACCAATAATTTTATCTACATCAATATTATTCCACTGATCACTCTTTTGATGGTTTGGACTAATAATTTTCACCATTTTTATTTTAAAAGCGTTTCTGTAGATCATTCAGAATCTTTTCCTTTATTAAGTGTTGAAATTGGCCCTTGGTATTTCGTTTATACACTTTATTTTTATGTCCTGCTGGCATTGGGTGTAGTCATGCTATTCAAAAAATTTAGCAATCCAGACCCTATGTTTAAGCGTCAAAATGTGATTATTTTGGTGGCAACATTTATTCCCTGGCTTGCTAACCTTGCCCATCTAATTGGTTTCAGGCCTATGGGTCATATCGATATTACTCCATTTGCATTTATATTAACGGTATTTATGCTTAGTGTTGGATTTTCACGATTCAAGTTACTGGATATGATACCAATTGCCAGAGCAAAGGTTCTTGAATCTATGAAAGAAGGCCTGATTGTTATGGATCACTTGGACAGGATCATTGATCTTAATCGTGAAATAAAGATGATACTGTCTATTTCAGACGAAAGTTTGATTGGTAAGAATATTGATTCTATTTTCCCTAACCAGCCCGAATTGTTTGAATATATCATTGGTAGAAAAGATGGGAGGTTAAAAATTGAGCTCCAGCGAAATGGATATCCTGTTTTTATGGATGTGAGTATTACAGCATTATTTGAAAATAAGGGTAGTTATAATGGATTAATTATCCTGACGAGGGATATTACTAGACAGGTTGGAATTGAAAATCGATTTCGGATTCAATCTGATCAGCTTATCGCAACGAATAAATTAAAGGATCGTCTTTTTTCAATTATAGCGCATGACCTTAGATCGCCGCTTATCAATTTGAATGAAGTGATTAAAATGCTGAATTCAGATCTAATTTCGGATGCTGATTTTAAATTATTTATCCCCACATTATCTAATAATATTAGTTATACGACCGGATTATTAGAAAATCTGCTATTCTGGTCAAGGAGTCAGCTTCAGGGTGAAATTATTAAGCCTATTTATTTAAACTTCAAGGATATTACTGATAACATTATCACCTTATTTGATAATGCGATTAAAGAGAAGAATATCGCTACTGAAAACAATTTAGATTCAAGTAGTTTGGTATATGCTGATATGGATATGATCCATCTTATTGTGAGAAACCTGATATCCAATGCGATTAAATTCTCTCAACATGGAGGAAGCATTAAGATCACTTCCCAAATAAAGGGAAATGATTTTATTATGTGTATCTCTGATTCGGGTGTAGGAATTTCTAAACAAAATCAAAAGAAGTTATTTGAACAAGAAACTTTTACAACCAGAGGTACGGATAATGAAGAAGGAACCGGACTCGGTTTGTTGCTGTGCAAAGATTTTATTGAAAAGAATGGTGGAAAAATCTGGGTAGAGAGTAAAATAGGTGTTGGAACTAAATTTTTTGTGCAGATTCCTAATTCGCCTGTAAATCAAATATTAGCAGATAGTTAGTTGTCGAATCTATAAGGTATTTTAATAAAATCACACTTCTTAAATATTTGCTAATTCAATTTTAGAATTCCAATGGATTTGTGTAAAATTGCAACCTCCAATCATGCTGCCTGTTGGTAGAATGAGCGCCCATAGCTCAGTTGGTTAGAGTAGAAGACTCATAATCTTTTGGTCCCTGGTTCGAGCCCAGGTGGGCGCACAAAAAAAAGCAATCCGAATGGGTTGCTTTTTTGTTTTAGCGTGCACCTGGGCGAGAAGCCTGTCCCGACGATAGGAGGGAACTCCAGGTGGCCGCATAAAAATTTAAACCTCAGAGCAATCTGGGGTTTTTGTTTTTCATGGCTATCTCATTATTTAAGCTCTGTTTAAATATACTACTCCAAATTATAGTTGTATTTCATAGTTTCTTTTGGGAATAATATATCTAAAATTTTAAATACCGCATTGAATCATTGTTTTTTAGAGCGGGTTAAAACTGTTTTTAAAAGCAACTGTATTTCTGATCGTGTTTCTGTTGACATGGGATTAAAATAAAAAGTCGAGTATTTTGGGCACTGAGTTCAATAAATTGTTAATTAA
>CAIJME010000377.1 GCA_903821625.1 uncultured Sphingobacteriales bacterium
CGGAATCTGCAATTCTATCCCCGTCCGAACGGCGTTCAGCCGGGCGGGCATTGAACTATAAGAATTTTGTGTACCCAGAGGGATTCGAACCCACATCAGCAGAACCGGAATCTGCAATTCTATCCATTGAACTATGGGTACAATCTTTCGAAGAAAAAGATTATTGACAAATATACTTAATCCAATATCAGTGGCAAGGTTTAAACATTAAATCTAAAGTGCATAATGTCACCATCTTGCACGATATAGGTTTTTCCTTCTACACCAAGCTTTCCTGCTTCCTTACATGCGGCTTCAGAGCCAAGGCTCACAAAGTCGTGGTATTTTATAACTTCTGCACGGATAAATCCTTTCTCAAAGTCTGTGTGTATCACACCAGCCGCCTGAGGGGCAGTAAATCCCTGTGTAATTGTCCATGCTCTCACTTCCTGAACACCGGCAGTGAAATAGGTGGCTAATTTCAATAGTTTGTAAGCTGCGCGGATCAATTGTGCAACGCCAGATTCTGTTAACCCCAAATCTTCAAGAAACATTTGACGTTCTTCAAAACTCTCTAATGAAGCGATTTCTGCCTCTATCTGTGCTGAAATGATTAAAACCTCTGCATTTTCTTCTTTTACAGCTTCTCTAACCAATTCAACATATTTATTTCCATTCACAACAGACTTCTCATCCACATTACACACATACAAAACAGGCTTTTCTGTCAAAAGAAATAAATCTGAAATAAATTCTTTGTCTTCTTCGCTGATTGGTGCTGTACGTACAGATTTACCTGTTTCTAGATGATTTTTAACAATATTACATACCTCATAGGTTTTCTTGGCATCTTTATCATTTCCGGTTTTAGCCATTTTCTCAACCTTTTGGATTCTTTTGGTGACCGCATCCAGATCTTTTAACTGCAATTCAGTATCAATGATTTCTTTATCACGGATAGGGTCTACAGAACCATCTACATGGATTACATTATCGTCGTCAAAACAACGGAGCACATGAATGATTGCATTGGTGGCCTTGATATTACCCAAAAATTGATTCCCTAATCCTTCGCCCTTACTTGCACCTTTTACAAGCCCGGCGATATCAACTATTTCAATGGTATTTGGCTGTACTTTGACTGGCTTAACAAGTTCAGCTAGTTTTGTTAAACGTGCATCAGGCACTGTAATAACACCAATATTAGGTTCAATGGTGCAAAAAGGAAAATTTGCAGCCTGTGCTTTCGCATTTGATAAACAATTAAAAAGTGTGGATTTTCCAACATTTGGTAACCCGACTATACCGCATTGTAATGCCATTTATAAGTAATAAGTTGTAAGTAATAGGTTATAAGTTATAAGTAATAGGTTATAAGTTTAAGCTTTCCGCTTTCGGCTTTCCGCTTTCGCCTTTGACCTTTCAGCTTTCAGCTTTCCGCTTTTCGCTTTAAGCTTTCGGCTTTCAGCTTAATTGGCGCAAATATAGAAATTATGTTCTGAGTTTTGTTTTGAAATTGGGTTTAGAAGGAGTTATCCCTTACAAGGAGAATCATTATTAACTATTTATATAGCTTTGATTCAGATCCAATTTACCGGTATAATTAAAATACACATAGATTGGTTTCAAATCCTTTTGCATCCACTTTAAGCCAAAAGGTATTACCGCTTTCTGGATAACGAGCTAGATCTTCTTGATTCATATCGCCTTTGGCTGTGGTAATGACCAGATGATCTAGATTTTGGCCTGCAAAAGTACAGGAAGTAACATAAGGAGCCGGTATTTCGATTTTATCCAATAGTGAACCATTGTTTGGGTTCCATTTATAAATACCATATCCACCCCAATGTGCAATCCATAACATTCCTTCCTGATCGATGGTCATACCATCAGGGACTCCTAATTCTGAAGGTATTTCAATCACATTTTTTTCAAATTGTATTGCTCCGGTGTTTTCATTAAAAATAAATGATTGAATAACCCGTGTCGGACTATCAATAAAGTAAAGTCTTGAATTATCGGCTGACCAGCATATTCCGTTTGAAATAGTAAGATCAGTTAATACGGTATTAATTTTTAGATCTTTGTCAATTACATATAAAGAACCTGCTCCCTGTTCAAATGCCTTATGCATGGAACCTATCCATAATCTTCCCTGGCTGTCGCATGCAGCATCATTGCAACGTATATCTTTGTTTTTACTCTCAATATCAAGGATATAATCCAGTTTTGCAGACTCCGGATCAAAGCGTCCGATACCACCGTTTAAGCCTAAAATAAGTGAATTGTTTTGACCTATTGCAACCATAGTGACCTTAAAATCAAAGGTCCATGATCTAGTCGATTTATTGATCCAATGATATTCAAATAGCATACCACTTTCAATGTCAACCCAATAGCAGCAGTTTTTCACAGCATGCCAGATCGGGCCTTCTCCGAGTAGGCATTGTGACGGATATAATACGGTTGCTTTCATTTAATAGGGAGCTATTCTGGGAAGATCAATACGGAGAAGGACTAATACATGACCATCCTCCATCAATCACAAGACATTGCCCTGTAATTTGTTTTGCTTGATCAGATACAAGGAACAATGCTGAATCTGCAATATCTTTTGCTGTTGATGGCCGGCCGGTAGGAGAGAGCCTTGACCAGGTTTCTTCATATTCTGGGTCGTCAAGCGTTCGCTCGGTCATTGTTGCACCCGGAGCTATGGTATTTACATTTATTTTATAGGAAGAAAGTTCAATGACCAGGTTTCTTGCCAGCATTTCTATTGCCGCCTTGGTCATGGCATAGGCTGCTAGATTTTTGTGGGCCTGATGTCCGGTCACTGATGATGTGAATAAAAGTGAACCTCCTGAACCCTGTTTGATCATTTGCTTTGATGCTGCCTGTGCCAGAAAGAAAGTACCTGCTAGGTTAACCTGCAAAACAGCATTGAATGATTCAGGGCTATAAGTTAAAAAATCACCAAATAAGGTAATGCCTGCATTGGCGATAACTATATCTAGTTGTTTGTATTCTTTTACAGCCAGATTAACCATACTCTGTATAAATTCCAAGTTGCTGGAATCTCCAGATAATGCGATGCAAATGCCATTTTCTTCCCTGATATTTTTTGCGGCATGTTCAGCTAAATTGGAGTCAAGATCATTAAGTATAACCTTTGCCCCCTGTAGTGCCAATTGTCTGCATATTTCATATCCTATTCCTTGTCCCGCACCGGTAACAATAGCCACTTTATTTTCAAAAGGTTTATTCGACATAAGATAATGTTTAATTTAATGTGAATCTCTTGGTACTTCGCTTCCAGATCCTCCCTTTAGGAAGTGGAAATCGGCGCCCAAATGAGCCTGTTCAACATTATTGATATACATACTGGTATATCCTCTGTCTGTGAGTGCAGGAGAAGGCTTCCAATTATCTTTTCTTCGCTGAAGCTCCTCTTCACTGAGATCAACATTCAAAGTTCGGGCGTTCAGATCTAGTATAATCAGGTCACCATTTTCAATTACACTGAAATTTCCTCCCAGAGTCGCCTCCGGTGACACATGCAATATAACCGTCCCAAATCCCGTTCCACTCATTCTACCGTCAGAGATTCTGACTATATCCTTTATTCCCTTTTCAAGGAGTTTTAGAGGCAGAGTCATATTTCCTACCTCCGGCATTCCCGGATAACCTTTTGGACCGACATTCTTTAAGATAAGGATACTGTTCTCATCTACTGGCAAATTCGGGTCATCAATTCTTAATTTATAATCCTCGATATTTTCAAAAACAACTGCTTTTCCGCTATGCTGGAAAAGGTGCGGACTTGCGGCAGTGGGCTTGATGACAGCACCATCTTCACAAATATTGCCATACAGCACCGCCAGGGCAGTAGTATTGTTAAAGGGTTTATCAATAGATGCAATCACATCTCGGTTATAACATTTTGCGTTCTGGTAATTTTCTTGAATAGTTTTCCCGTTGACAGTTAGGCAACCCGTATGGAGAAATGAATCAATTTCCTGAAGTAAGGCAGGTACACCGCCGGCATAATAAAAGTCTTCCATAAAATACTTTCCCGAAGGTTGTAAGTTTAAAAGAAGTGGAACAGAGGCAGAAAGTTTATCAAAATCCTGAAGATTCAAAGGTATACCAATCCTACCGGCAATTGCTATTAAGTGAATCACAAAATTCGTGGATCCACCAATTGCAGCATTTACCTTGATGGCATTTTCAAATGCTTCTCTAGTTAGTATATCTGATAGCTTTTGGTCTTCTCTAACCATCTCTACTATTCTCCTGCCTGATAATTGTGCTAGTACTTTTCGTCTGGAATCAGCAGCAGGTATGGCGGCATTCTGAGGCAGTGTTAGTCCAAGAGATTCAACCATCGTTGCCATAGTTGAAGCTGTTCCCATAACTGCACAATGCCCCTGGCTACGGCATAAACCTGATTCTGCGATATTAAGTTCTTCTTCAGTCATGACACCTGATTTCACATCATCAGCGAATCGCCAAATATCACTTGTGCCTATGTCACGGCCATTATATTTGCCTGTGAGCATTGGTCCACCTGATACCACAATGGTAGGTATATTTACACTACATGCTCCCATTACTAATGAAGGGGTAGTTTTATCGCAACCACACAAAAGAACAACACCATCCATTGGATTTGCACGAATCGACTCTTCAACATCCATGCTGGCGAGATTACGATAAAGCATGGCTGTCGGTTTGATCAATGTTTCGCCCAATGACATTACTGGAAACTCTACTGGAAAACCTCCAGCTTCATAGATTCCTTTTTTTACAGATTCTGCTAGTTCTCTGAAATGTGCATTACAGGGGGTGAGCTCCGACCAGGTATTGCAAATACCAATCACTGGCTTGCCTTCAAATTCATCAGCAGGAATGCCCTGATTTTTCATCCA
>CAIJME010000378.1 GCA_903821625.1 uncultured Sphingobacteriales bacterium
AATCGGATAGATGTAATTCTTGGAAAAGTAGACGACCCCCGCGGAATTGGATATAACCTGAATCAATCTAAAATTGCGATTGGCTCTGGAGGTATTTGGGGAAAAGGTTATCTACAGGGTACACAAACTAAATATAATTTTGTGCCCGAACAGAGTACAGACTTTATATTTTGTACCATTGGTGAAGAATGGGGATTTATTGGATGTTTTTTTGTTATCGGGCTCTACCTGTTTCTACTTATACGAATTATAAATATTGCTGAACGACAGCGATCTTCCTTTGCGAGAATCTACGGATATGGAGTTGCATCCATTCTATTTTTTCACATTTTTATAAATATTGGAATGACTATCGGACTGATTCCTGTGATTGGGATTCCATTACCATTTTTAAGCTATGGAGGGTCATCACTGTGGAGCTTTACGATCCTACTCTTTATTCTGCTAAAATTTGATTCAAACCGTATGGGTATTATTTAATAAACCGACGATTTAGGATCTCATAAAATTTATCAGCAACATCTTGTTTATCTGCCCAATTATTTTTTGCTGCGTAATTTTGTTTAAGGAAATTATCGGCCGCTTCAAAGTTTTCGAAACGATCCAGTAACTCTATCGCTTCGGTATAGGCAAGACTATAACCATTAAAAAGATCTCTAACAAACTGTAGCTTATCATTTAAACTAATCAATCCTTTTAGGTCTTTGAATTGCCTTTGATTAAACTGACTGGATACCGTGTTTGGAGAAGATTGAGCAGAAAGAATCTCATTTAAGGTAGGTGGCTGTATTTCCTCTTCGACAAGTGAAACTGGCTCGAATTCAGTTGCATCAACTGGAACCACTTCAGCAGGTTCTTCAAGAATTACAGGCTGAAGGTTTTCCTGTACCTCCTCATTTTCCAACTGAACATCAGATTCTGGTTCTGGAATTATTTTTAACTGTGTTTTCTCATTAATTACCCGTAATTCTTCTTCCGTTAGCGGGCGGTCAAATAACTCATCCGTATTTTTATCTTCAAAATCAAAAGAAATGACACTTTCATTTTCTATGCTGAACTTCCAATCGGGTTTACTCACCTCTTGCACAAGGTCTACATCTTCTTTATTTTCTACATCATTTACATCAAACTCCTCTTCCTGTAATTCAATACGATCAGGAACCAGTTCTATGATTTCCTCATCTTTTATTTCAGAAACCATGGTTTCTTTCATGCTTTCACTAGAGGCTGTATTTAATTTTAAAAGTATTGAAATGTGGTCTGAAAGAAAATTAGAACTCGCAGCAAAAAGCTCCAATTCAAGCTCATTTAAATTATCCGGATTTTGAGAGAGATATTCAAATTGTTCATTGAGCTCAGAAATAATACCTCCAACTTTCTTAAAAATTTCTTTCTTATTCATCATCATTTGAAAATGGGTTTTTGGCCTCAGATCAGCCCATAAATGGCGCTGAGAAGCATTGTGCTTAAACAAATATAAGGACATTTATCTACAACTGGGACTAATTTTTAATCCCTTACACCAGCAATCCGGCATAAATTTCAGATATTAGTAGTCAGAAAAAAGCAGGGAAAAGAGCAGAATGTTATTCAGTGAACATAATTTTAAACAAAGAAAAGAACTAGGTGGCAGCATTGAAGTTATTTGTGGTTCCATGTTTTCCGGAAAAACAGAAGAACTAATCAGAAGGCTACGCCGAGCACAAATAGCCAAGCTAAACGTCGAAATCTTCAAGCCTAAAACAGATACTCGCTATGATGAAAACTCGGTAGTTTCTCATGATTTGAACTCTATCCATTCTACCCCAGTTGAAAATGCAGCATCCATACTTCTGTTAGGTGCAAATACTCAAGTGGTTGGAATTGATGAAGCCCAGTTTTTTGATGATGAGCTGCCTGATGTTTGTAATAAGCTAGCAAACAGGGGAATACGTGTAGTAATCGCAGGCCTTGATATGGATTTCCAAGGAAAGCCTTTCGGACCAATGCCTGCATTGATGTCAATTGCTGAATTAGTAACTAAGGTGCATGCCGTTTGTGTGCAATGCGGCGGACCAGCAACTTACTCATTCCGTACTGCTGCCAGTGAATCAAAAATTCTCTTGGGTGAAAAAGAAAGTTATGAACCACGCTGCAGAATCTGCTATAACAGTATTGGATAAAAATCAGGAAAGCATTCTTTAATACCCATAATCTCATACTTCTTGTCATCTGCTAAATATTCTCCATTTAAAATTCCGAATGAATTTGAAACTTAGGGAATTAAATGTTACGTATATCCTAAAAAAACAATTCCTATTTTTTATAATATATAGTTAATATTAGTACGCATTCTTCTTCCTAATAGTTGAGCCTATGAAAAATATCGTATTCGTGGTTTTTACCATTTGCTTTCTGGTAATCATTGCTGCAAGTTGTAGTAAAAATGACAGTCAAAGTACTCCGGAGTTAAGCTACCCCGCCATCAAGGCTGCATTTGGAGATAATATTGATCTTAATACGCTGGCCAATTATTCAGGGCAAATTAAACCTGCTTATATACAAAAAGAGAATACTGGAACTAACCCTATAACCAATGCCAAAGCAACATTAGGGAGAGTTCTGTTCTATGACAAAAGTTTGAGTGTCAACAATTCAATATCATGCTCCAGTTGTCATAAACAAGAATTTGCATTTAGTGATTCTGCATTGGTTAGCAGTGGAATTCTCGGTGGCACAACTACAAGACATTCTATGAGACTTGTAAACTCAAGATTTGCTATAGAACAAAAATTTTTCTGGGATGAACGAGCAGCAAGTCTTGAAATTCAAACAACCCAGCCGATGATTGACCATTCCGAAATGGGATTTAGTGGCCAGAATGGGAGACCCGCTTTTAGTACTTTACTGAGCAAATTACAAGGGATAGCCTATTATAATGAACTGTTTAAATTTGTATATAATGACCTTAATGTTACAGAATCACGCCTTCAAGAATGCCTTGCACAATTTATAAGAAGTATACAGTCATTCGATTCTAAATATGATGCAGGCCGGACGCTAGTTACAAACGACAACCAAAATTTTTCGAATTTTACTGTCGAGGAAAACTCCGGAAAAAATTTATTTTTAACTCCTCCACTGTTTGATGCAAATTCAAGCAGAATTGGGGGTGGTGTTGGTTGCAATGGATGTCATAATGCGCCAGAATTTGATATCGACCCTAATTCCAGAAATAATGGAATAATAGGCGTAATAAATAGTACGAACAGAGATTTAACGGTTACGCGAGCCCCTTCATTAAGAGACTTAACCAGAGTTGGAGGTAGAGTGAACAGTCCAATGATGCATACCGGAGCTAATCGTTCGTTAAGGGCAGCAATCAATCACTACAATACCATTATCTTAAATCAAAATCAAAACCCGAATCTAGATCCAAGATTGGCACCGAATAGAATTGGGCAAAAATTAAATCTAACAGAAACTGAAATAAGTGCTCTTGTTGCTTTTCTACAAACACTTTCTGGAACCAACGTTTATATTGATAAAAAATGGAGTAATCCCTTTCTCTAAACTCTAAATTTAATCGGGAACAGCTCTTCTAATTTGAGATAATCATCTTTAATGTTTTCTCTTGGCCATCGAACAACATTTGATAGAAATAAATTCCGGGACTTAACGCTGTGAGATCAGCACTGATGCTATAAGAGCCTTTTTCCAAACTTCCATCAAATAGATTTTTGACTGCTTGTCCTGCTGAATTATAAAGAGCAAGTGATACCAATCCGGCTTTAGCGATAACAAATTTAATACGACTTTGATCAGTAGCTGGGTTAGGATAATTTTGTTCTAAAACAAAGCCATTATCTGGCAATTCCGAAGTTTTTAGATTTAACTCATCATACTTTTTTTGAGCAGAAGTAGCTACTTTTTGCAAATCGGCTAGGTTATCACCAGCTAACAAAGCGAATGCAACTTTTACTGAGCCATTCGCAGGAATGGTATAGGGTCCGTATCCTGAAACAAACATAACATCATAACCATTTCCAACATTTTCACCAAGAGTTAATGCCTTAATACCACTTGATAGGGTTAAATATTTCTCTGCCAGGCTGAACCCATTGCTAGTTTGAAGCGGATCACCTAAAACCTGCGCACTTAATGGGTAATAAAGGGGCTGTACATCCGAACTTAAAAGTTTAACACCGGCATAGGGTGTAGATCCATATTTTCCATAAACATATCCCAGCCTGCTGTTTATATCGTATTTCGTAATATCAATTCCATAAGAATCTACATCCCAATCGGTAAAAAGTCCGGCATAAATACCATTCAATACAGCATTACCCGTATTTCCAATTTCATATTCAGCAAGAACATACTTATCATCGGGTGATGCACTAAAAGCCTTTATATTATGCTTGATATACAGGTTCAGTCGGGCTGAATTCCCAGAATCATCAAATTCTGAACGGCTTAAAAATGTGGCAGCAGGATCAGTCTCCCTATAAACAACTTTCTTTTTAATAAAATGTTCGTCAGAGCTACCACTATCATTCCTAGTATTATTTGAAACTTTGCTGGCCGACATCCCAATCATTAACGAAGCCTCAAATAACAAGGGATCATTCTTATAAATAAATCCTAACCCGCTCTTAGAACCCTGATCAGTATATCCGATACGGCCATTGCTACTAATCGTTGTAGAAACCTGATTAACCTCAATATTCAGATAATCTAAAGCCACTCGAATCTGCAATTTTTCACTTTCAGCATAAGTGCTTCCGGATGAATAAGATATCATCAAGTCAACCAGCGAATTTTCAGAAATTCCAGGCTTCACATAAACCCGAAAAGGGCCAACCATAGTCTTTAATTCTTTAGTTGCCATATTACCAATTACAAGCTCCTTATCAATGATTTGAATAGTTGGATTGTCAGAACTTAACTTAGCTAGTACACCGGTTACAGGCGACAAGATATTTTTGAGATCAAAGAAAATTCTTAATGTGTCTCCTGCAGGCCTATTGCCCCTACC
>CAIJME010000379.1 GCA_903821625.1 uncultured Sphingobacteriales bacterium
GCTTGGACAAGTAGCTTCAGATGGGATGGCGGTATCGTTGATTTAGATCTTTTTCCTATTGATCCAATTACGACCCATGTGGAGATGGGAGAAACAATGGAAAATGTGTTGGCTAAACTAAAGAAAAGTCCAACTTATAAAGGACAATTTGATGCTGCATTTGGTTCGGGTGAAATTACCAATCAAAAAATGTTAAAAGCTTTATCTCAATTTATGTTAATGTGTGTGAGTGCGGAGTCAAAATATGATAGTGTAATGAGGAAGCAACAGGTATTTACCAAAGAAGAAAATGAAGGCTACGCGCTTTTTCAAAACAAATGCAATTCCTGTCATCAAGCACCTTTATTTACAGATAATAGTTTTAGGGATAATGGCCTACAGCCTAGTTCATTAAATGATCATGGAAGAATGATGGTTACTTTATTGAATGAGGATAAGTATAAATTCAAAGTGCCTAGTTTAAGAAACCTTGCTTATACGGCGCCTTATATGCATGATGGACGTTTTTTAAATCTAGAGGCAGTATTATCGCATTATGATCAACAAGTTATTCAGTCAGGGAATTTAGATCCCATCTTGATGAATGGCAATAAGTTGGGCATCCAATTATCCAATGATGAAAAAACAAAATTGTTGGCATTTTTGAATACGTTGAATGATAAAAAATTTGTGACGAATAGATTAATAGCAGAGTAATGAAAAAAATAGTAGTATTTATCTTAGTTATTATATTTTCAACCACCACTGTCCAAGCTTGTGACATTTGTGGTTGTGGTAATAACGGCAATTACATTGGTATACTTCCGGAATTTCAGAAGTATATTATTGGAGTCCGTTATAGGCATAATGTATTGCGTTCTCATTTAGGCGCAAATGGCCAAACAACTTATTTAACCAATCACGAAAAGTACAGCTCCTATGAATTATGGGGTAGTATTAAGTTGTCTAAAAAGATGAATCTGTTATTTACTGTGCCCTATAATTATAATCAGCAAGTAGGTGAGACAGTCAATCAAAGGATACAAGGTATTGGGGATATAAATTTGATCAACTATTACACGGTTTTTCAGTCCAACCAGTTGACCAAACAAAATAAAGTGTTTTTACAAAGCTTAAGAGCTGCAATGGGTGTAAAGTTACCTACGGGTAAATTTGATATGGTTATTTCTAATGTATCAAGCCAACTCTTTACCAATGGAACCGGTACCTTGGATTTTATGCTTGGGGCTGTATATGAAGCTAGACTGCAGAACACGGGCATCAATTTTTCGTCTAATTATAAATTGAACACTGAAAATTCAACTGGCTATCAATATGGGAACAAGTTTCAGTCTAGTGCTCAGTTGTATCAGAAGTTTTTTGTAGGGATGGATTTTTCTATAGCGCCTAATCTTGGCATTCAAATTGAGCAGAATAATAAAGACCAAAATTTGGGCAATGAAGTTGGTGTATCGGGAGGTGATTTAACAACAATTAACTATGGCGCCGAATTAAAATTCAAAAAAGTACTCATTGGTGGCAATTTGCAAACGCCCATTGCGCAAAATATAGCGAACCATCAAATTGAAGCAAATCAACGTTGGATGCTTCATTTTTCTTTTGCCTTTTAACTTTTATTTATTTCCAAAGGCTGAATACATCCAGATACTTTTTTCTTGTTGTCTTATGTAGTCACTCATTAAAGAAGAGGTCCCTTCGTCATTCGCTTCATTTGCTATACTTAATATTTCTCTTTCTAATTTAATCAATGTGCTTAGTGATGAAAAGTAGTTTAATCTTTAATTTGCAAGAATAACCCTGCGTGAGGAAAACACCCCCTGAATTCGGTTGAAATCGGTTGTTTTCGGTTTTGTCAAAACATAACGCATTACAAATCAACGCCTTCATTTTCTCAAAAAATCTTCATAACCCTGAGGTCCCGGGTTCAAATCCCGGTCTCGCTACATGAAAATCAAGGA
>CAIJME010000380.1 GCA_903821625.1 uncultured Sphingobacteriales bacterium
ATAGATTCTATACTTTCTACCACGGTGTTTGTTTTATCTCCGGCCTTTTGTTCGGTGGTTTTTATCACTATATCGGTACTTATACTAGAACCGTTTAGGTAGGTATTGGCTTGCGATATGGCTTTTACTTGTGCTACCCGGTTCATGAGAGAGGGGCTGGTGTATTTTGCTTTATCGAGGCTAAGTACCGAAACCAGGTACTGGTGATCGTAATCATCTATAATTTTCACACCTTCAAAAGGTGTGGCTTTATACATTCGTTTAATGAAGTTAGTCATTGATGTTTTATCCTCATTAAAGGATTGCCCAAAGGCAGATAGGGATAGAAAAAGACTAAAAAGAATTAATATTTTTTTCATCAGGTTAATTTGTTTTTTTTATTCCTTTAAAATAATCCATAACTATCTCCAATAAATTTTAGTGTAGGTAACGGTTTTAGGTTGGTTTCGAGCTTGCTCTAGCGCTATTTCTCTATATGAATTTGCCCGTATTTTATCTAGTTCTAAATTCCTTGATAACTGTTTTTCCTGAAGAACTGCATCCCTCTTGGCTTGACTTTCTCGGTAGATATCATCACGTTTTCCTTTGGCCTCAGCTATTCTTACCGCCTCTTTTTGTGCAGCTATTTTATCGGCATATTGTTTCATCTTAAATTGCCACTTGGCCTTTTCATCAGCTTTTAATTTTGCATCTATCGCTTTAATAAAATCAGAAACTTCAGTTTGACAAGTAGCCATTGGGTTTATAGCACTTAAAATATCTCCAGCTTTTTCAGCCCCAGCTGGAGTTTGTGATGCAGTCCAGCTTACTTTTGCTTCGTTAAATTTTACTTTACAGTCGGTATCTATTTTTTGCTGATAAATTGATGCCATTTTATCTAAACAAATAAAATAACAGTTTTGCGATACTTCTGGCACCAGTGAAAGATTAAAAATAGCTTCATCAAATTTTCCTTGCTTTACAAGTGTTTCGGCATCTTTTAGTATAAAATCACATTGGCTGGAGTAGTAGTTGATGATTTTCGATTTCCCTTCTTCAAGGAAGGAAAGTAATTCCTTGTTTTTCGGATTAAGGGTTTTAAATGCTTCAATAAAGGCTTTATTTTCATTGGTTCCAACACCTTTTAGGCTGAATGTGACATATGAGAAAATCGTATTGGTTAATGCATCGCCAATAAATAAAGTAATGTCCAGATTTTGTGCAATCAATTGTGGAGGGCCTGCAATAATATCTTTTGTACCAATATTGACATTTGCAGTAATAATGAACCTGGGATTGATCTGAACACCTCCCATACCGTTATTACTCGTAATTTGATTTAGTTTAGTTTTGAGTAGGTTTTTTGCTTCAGTAGGTAATGCTATGTTTTCAGGCAGATAAGTATTAAGAATAATTCTTCCAAAGTCATCTAACTTTACCTGAGCGCTACTTGAGAATGCTACAATTAAAAAAACCAATAGGGTATAAATCTTTTTCATTTCTTTTTATTTTTCGCCTAAAACAAGAATTGCCTCACCCAAGCCGCGGGTCATTAGTTTAACTTCAAAATTGAAAGGTGCAGCTTTTAGGTATTTTTGAAGGTTAATTGCAAATTGCCTTGCATCTAATGCACGATTTCGCTCATCAAATAGAGGTATTCTAACTTGTTCATAATCAATTCTATTTTCAGTTGAATTGGATTCATTAAAACGACCCTTGACCGCATTTTTTTCGACCCAGTCGTAAATATGGTTCTTAATTTCATCTCCATTGATTTCAGTTTCTAAATTTTTATCCCAGCTTTCCCATTTTTTTACGGTTAATAGTATCTCACGGCCATTATTAAACATGTCATCAAAATGAGATTGTAGTTGAGCAGCAAAGGGATCAATATTTGCGAGTATGGCATTTTGTAATAACACTGGAATTATATCTGTATTGTTAGGAGTCCCATTTCCGGTAGACGAAGCAATTCGCTTACTGGTGTAAGCATCAAATGCCTCAAGTATAAAGGAAACCGATTTACCTTGCTCCGTTTTGTTTACTTTCCACCAGATTTGGATAAGAATATCAGCTTTGGTTTTATTTTTTAATTTATCAAGTGGACTTTCAGAAATGGATGATCCACTTGTGGTGCTGCTCGTCATATTTGATTCAGCGGTTCTTGATTCTATTGCCTTGAGCTCTTGTTCTACATCTTTTAATGGAAAACCTCGGTCAATCATCAATCCGCCAATTTTACTGATAACCTGTCCAATTTCAGTGTCTTCTTGAAATGCTTGCTTATAATTGGGAACTTTCTGTTTGGTTCCCTGATTATCAAACTCTGTCATGAAATAACGTTGCTCACACCAATTATCGCTTGGCAGAATCATTAAAGTTGGCTTTTTGGGCTGTGCAAATACTTCTACTGTAGATAACAGGAGTAAAAAACCGATTGCTATTTGTTTCATATTAAAAACCATAATTTAGTGATTTGATAATTTTTTCTTCTTCTAGGTATTTGCGTAATGCATTTTTAGAGACTGAAACTTGATATACTTTCCAATTTTTTATTCCTAGATTTTCAGGTAAGCTTGTTTCTATTTCACTACTCCTGGTAAACATTGTCCATTTGCCTTTGATAGAAAAAAAACTTTTTTCAATATTTTTGAAATTCTCTTGAGCTTCAATTTTATTTAATATTGCAGGTTGTGTAGTACATCCTTTGATTCCAGCTATACCAGAATATAGAACGGCATGAATTGCATCTTTGCGGGATTGTTCGGAAGTATATTTTGCACCTTTTTTTGTATCCCATATTTTTAGGGTGATATAGCCATCCATTTCTATTGAGACACATTCGGTTTGATAAGTCAAATCATTTGCAGCAAAAGAATAAAACATGAAACTACAAGTCATGAAGATTGCTATTATTCCTATTTTTTGTTTCATTTAGAAAATTTTACATTTTGTTAATATGTTCAGTATTTTGAAAAACATGTTTTTAAGAATTTCAAATATTTTGACCTTTTTATTCCAGATTTCTTGCTGTTATCTTAATTTATTGATTGCCTTTGTCAGCATTCTCTATTCAAGATTTTAATCTTTATATCTTCTAAAAATAGATATTTTATGAT
>CAIJME010000381.1 GCA_903821625.1 uncultured Sphingobacteriales bacterium
AGCGTTGCTCCCGGAGCACATATCATTTTAATCGATTCGGATTTCGCTGGAGATGAAACCCCGAAAATTGAAGTACAATTTAAAGGATTGGACAAAATGGAGAAAATTGAGGTTTCTAAAACTATTAATTGATTCTTGCAGAAAGACACGCGTACGACAGCAAAGCTTTTAATTTTTTTCTCGCAAAGACGCAAAGACGCAGAAGGCTAGGTAGTATTTATATCCATTCCGTTTCGATGGTATAGTTGGCACACGCGGCACGCGTGCGCCAGCCAGCTAGCCAGCGCTATTTTTTGGATTACCTGATAATAAAACTAAATTAGCCCCATTATAAAACGAAATTCTATTTTAGACATGACCTTTCAGCATAAATCTCGATGGATAATATCAATACTAATGATTTTTTCATTTTATGTTGAAGCTCAAGAAAACCGTACTCCATCATCAAGCTCGAACCCACCTACTGTTCAAGCCAAATTATCTAATCAAGCCCCGATTGTAGATGGTAAAATAATAGGCGATTCATTTTGGGAAAGCATAGAGCCCATTGGTGATTTAACCCAAATCAAACCTAATGTCGGTGCTCCTGCTTCCGAAAAAACAGTGATACGAATTGCTTACACAGATAAAATGTTTTATGTGTCAGCTATCTGTTACCATAAAGATCCAAAAGCAATAGTAGTTTCTGACTCAAGAAGAGATGCTGATCTGACCGACGACGATAGTTTTCTGTTTATTCTCGACACATATAATGATACTCAAAATGGTTTTTTATTTGGAACCAATGCCGATGGCATGGAATACGATGCCCAAATTGACAATGAAGGCAAAGGGAGTTTAAATACTAACCGCCAGCAGGGAGGTGTCATTGGCGGTACCAACTTAAACTGGGATGCCGACTGGGATGTAAAGACCCAAATTGGAGATTACGGATGGAGTGCAGAGTTTGCCATTCCATTGCGATCTCTACGATTTACAGCTGGAGAAAATAGGATTTGGGGTATGAATTTTGAAAGGAACATCAGCAAAACGACAGAGACAGCTTACTGGGCAACCATTCCAATTGGTTTTGATTTGAAAAGATTATCAATGGCAGGCAAATTGCAAGGATTATCGCTGCAAAATCCCGGCAATTTCAAAATATTTCCATACGCACTAACTCAGGTAGTCAACAATAAGGCCATAATACCTAATAAAACTGACGCCAATTTTGAGGCGGGAATGGATTTGAAATATAGCATAACACCCAGTTTGACCGCCGACCTAACCTATAATACTGACTTTGCTCAGGTTGAAGTAGATGATGAGCAAGTTAATTTAGATCGGTTCAACTTATTTTTTCCGGAAAAGAGGCCATTTTTTCTAGAAAATGCAGGTCAATTTGCAGTGGGCAGTCCGGGCGAGGTAGATTTATTTTTTAGTCGCAAGATTGGCATTAGTGGGAAAGGGAATATTATACCTATCACAGGTGGAGGCCGGGTTTCAGGTAAAATAGGTCAAACTAACGTGGGATTATTAAGCATGTTTACAGACGATGTGCAAAGCCTGGGCATCGATAAGAATAGCTATAACATGGCCAGGGTAAACCATGATTTTCCAAAAAGCAGATCATCCATTGGAGGGGCATTCATAAACAGGACAGGAATGGGAGAACGTAATGACGATTATAATCACGTTATGGCGTTTGATGGAAAATGGGGTCTTGGCCAAAAGGCACAAATCACCGGGTTTTTAGCTAAAAGTGCAACCCCAGGAATTACCGATTCTGATCATTCATATAAACTTCAGTTCAGTTATAATTGGCAAAAATGGGAGCTCAGAGCTGCCTATACCGAACTTGGTGAAGGATTTAACCCCGAGGTAGGTTTTCTTCAAAGGACTGCTTTCAGGAAACCTGAATTTTTTATCCAGCATAGATGGAGGCCGAATAACTTATTGAATTTATTAGAACTCAGACCGCATGTTTCCTTCAGGCAATATTCCGATTTTAAAGGAAATTTAGTGACCAGTTATCTTCATGTTGATAATCATTGGGTTTGGAAAAGTGGACTTGAAATACATACCGGCATAAATTATACGACCGAAGGAGTTTTACAAGATTTTAATTTATCTGGAGTCTTAATACCAAAATCAATATACAAACACAATGAGGCACAAGTGCTTATGATCACCAATCAAAACAAGGTAGTTTCATTGAATGCCCGAACTATTATAGGAGGATATTTTGGAGGAAATCGAATAGCAACAACGGGAACTGTAAAAGCGAGAGTTGGAGACAAGTTAAATTCTTCCCTTATTGTCAATCACAATATATTAAATATGCCAAATGGGGAATTGAAAGCCATTATACTTGGGAATCGATTGGCTTACTCTTTTACTCCACGTATGTTTGTTCAGAGTTTAGTTCAATATAATAATAGGTCAAGAATTACTTCGGTAAATGCACGATTTGGCTGGCTTCAAAATGCCAATAATGGTTTATTTGTAGTAGTCAATATCGTAAAGGATAAAGATTTATTTGATCTGATGGATACCCGGAGCCTGACACTGAAATACACGCGCAGCTTTGATTTGTTAAGTTTATAAAGATTCTTGCCTGCTTAGGTTTTATTGTCATTGCGAGGAGGTACGACGAAGCAATCTCCTAATTTGTTTATTGTCATTGCGAGGAGGCACGACGAAGCAATCTCCTAATTTGTTTATTGTCATTGCGAGGAGGTACGACGAAGCAATCTCCTAATTTGTTTATTGTCATTGCGAGGAGGCACGACGAAGCAATCTCCTAATTTGTTTATTGTCATTGCGAGGAGGTTCGACGAAGCA
>CAIJME010000382.1 GCA_903821625.1 uncultured Sphingobacteriales bacterium
ATATCGGCGGTGTCCACCTCTTCCCATTCCGAACAGAGAAGTTAAGCCCGCCAGAGCCAATGGTACTGCCGTAAAAGGTGGGAGAGTAGGTCGGTGCCCAATTTTATAGAAAGCCTCGCAGGAAACTGTCGAGGCTTTTTTGTGTTATGCCAAGTTCACCCAAGGTCAGCGACTCCAATTTCTAACTAACTAACCTGATAGCTATTGGGTAACCAACTAACCAATGCCCGGGATGGGTGCCTTTCTGTCGAATTTTGCGCATTCAACCTGATGAAAATTAGGAGGGCTTTTTTGTTTCCGGATGATTTATAGTAGATTTTGACATTTTCATGGCTTCAAATCAGCCTTAATCTGTATATTTACAAAATAAGCGATACAAATGAACATCAATTTAGGATCCCGTAGAGAGGTATTAATGCATATTGAAAAATATATGCTAGAGAAAATGCATGATTACCTTAAACCTATTGAAACCAATTGGCAACCATCAGATTTTTTGCCTGATTCAACCCGCGATACTTTCTTTTCTGAAATCAAAGACCTTAAAGAAAATGCAGAAGCTCTTTCTTATGATTTGGTAGCTGTTTTGATAGGTGATACGATCACTGAAGAAGCTCTTCCAACTTATGAGTCTTGGTTGACTATGGTTGATGGCATATCAAAAGATGAAGAAAATGGTTGGATGAAATGGATAAGACACTGGACTGCTGAAGAAAACCGGCATGGTGATTTGCTTAACAAATATCTTTATTTGTCAGGCCGTGTTGATATGCGCCAGATGGAAATATCAACTCAGTATCTTATTGCAGATGGTTTTGATATTGGTACTGGTCATGATCCTTATCGTAATTTTATCTATACTAGTTTTCAGGAACTTGCTACTAATATTTCACATAGAAGGGTTGCATCCTTAGCTAAAACTGAAGGAGATACACTTTTATCTAAAATGTGTGGGGTAATTGCATCCGACGAAGCTAGACATGCTAAAGCCTATAAAGATTTTATGCTCCGAATTTTTGAGGTAGATCCTAGCGAGGCCATGATTGCTTTTGAAGATATGATGCGTAATAAGATTGTTATGCCTGCACACTTCCTTCGTGAAGTTGGCTTGCAAATGGGACAGACATTTGGTCATTTTACCGATGCTGCTCAACGCCTTGGTGTTTATACTGCTGTAGACTATGTACAGATTATGAAACAACTTATTGATGAATGGCATATTGAAAAAATACGCGATTTAAATGAAGCCGGCGAAAAGGCACGTGATTATGTAATGAACTTACCTGATCGTTTGTTAAGAGTGGCAGAAAGAATGAAAAATCCTTCCCTTGAATATAAATTCAGCTGGATAGCTGGATAGTTTTATACAGTATAAACAAGAAAACCCGATCAGTATTTAAACTGATCGGGTTTTCTTTTATAATTCAATTTATTTTTTAACTAATTGCATCTTCTCGGGATTCCATAAAATGGCTGTATCATTATTATAACTGTCGTTACATAATAATGCAGGTGCAGCTGCTCGATATCCGAAAATGGCATCTTCAGCAACCTTTCCATTGTTTTTAATGGCATTAAAGAAATTTACGAAATGATCGTATGGGCCACCCATATAACCTTTTTCAGCTGAAAATGTATATTCTTCCTGAGGTAGAATTCTCTTCCTGTCAGTTAATGGTGTACCTGCCTTCTTCATACTTTCAATAAAGAAAGGATCATCGGTAGAAAAATTCTTATTCCTTCTTAAGGTTACACTATCCCATCCAATATCCATTGCTCCTTCACTTCCAATCAATTTCAATATTGTACTGCCGCTAGTTCCATCTATAAAATTACATCTTAGCGATAAGTTAAATGCGGGGTGAGCCTGTGCTTGATCTGGATAGTCAAATATGCCTAAAAGCACGTCTGGAACCTCTCTGCCATCTTTCCAATACCTTAAACCTCCTGATGAATATATTTTATTCGGACCAAATGAATCAGTTATAAAGTGCAGACTGGAAAACAGGTGAACGAATAAATCTCCCGACATACCTGTTCCATAATCACGATAATTTCGCCATCTGAAGAAACGTTTTGCATCAAACGGACGTTTTGTGGTATTGCTTAGATAGGTTTCCCAATCTACAGTTTCTGCTGAAGCATCTTCCGGAATTGGGTATGACCATGCTCCTCCAGGGGAGTGACGAGCCCAGAACCCTTCAGCAAAGTTAAGCTGACCAATTGCCCCATCTTTTAATAGTTCTTTGGCTTTTTCATTTCCAAGTGACGATACCCCTTGACTCCCTACCTGAAATACTTTTCCAGTTTCTTTTTGGGCTTTAATTACTGCTGGACCTTCTGATATATCATGTACCATTGGTTTTTCACAATAAACATGTTTGCCAGCACGCATTGCATCGATAGATATTTGCTGATGCCAATGATCTGGAGTAGCAACAATTACTGCATCAATATCTGAACGGCTTAGTATTTCCTTATACGATCTAGTTGTAAATATATCCTGTCCCCAACGCTTTTTTGCATCTGCTAAACGACCGTCATACAGATCACATACGGCTACAAGCTTTACTCCTGGAACTTTCAAGGCCGTCATTGTATCGCCAGTGCCCATTCCTCCTGCACCAATCAGGGCAATGTTAATATGGTCGTTGGCACTAATTGTTTGCCTATTAGGTATAGTAATTAGGTTTACGTGGTTTTCTGTAGTTGATGCAAGTACATTACTCCCAATTGCGGCAGCTGCTGTAGATGTAGCAATTTTTTTTATAAAGCCTCTGCGAGATGATTCGGAACTGGTTTTCATTAGTATGTTAGTTTTATATAAGGTATTTTATATTAATTGCGACTGCTTTTTTTCAGCCAATTAAATCTAAATTTAATTTAACTCCTTTATTTTGATGTTTTTCCATCTTACCTTAATACCACCACCGTCATGTATTTGAAGTGCGATGAATCCATTTCCTGCACCGATCTTCGCATCTTTTAAATAGGAGATCTGTTTTCCGTTCAACCAGGTTGTGATCTCATCGTTAATCACCTGAATTTTTCCAGTATTCCATCCTTCAGGACTTAATCCGCTTTCTGCTTCAGCTGTTGGCTTAGTCAACCATCCTCTGCCATAAGATTCATAAATGCCACCTGTTCCATTTCCAGGAGGAGCAACTTCTACCTGCCATCCGCTGATCTTTGTCCCATCAATTGATGAACGAATGAATACACCACTATTTCCGTTTGCTTCTAGTTTGAAATCGTACTCAAGAACAAAGTTCTTATAGCTTTTATCTGTAGACAGGTAGCCATACTTTTTATTTGGCCCACTTTCACAAACAAGATTGCCTTTTTCAACGTACCATTTTTCGGTGCCGTGAATAGTCCATCCTGCAAGATCTTTACCATTGAATAGTTTTTTTGTACTCTGTGCTTGTGCAGCTGCTGAGATTAAAAAGAAAGAAAAAATTAATAATACGTATTTCATGATGTCTTTTTTTGATTTATAAATAAATATAGTTTTAAAAAAACGTTTTTTAAACCTGTAGTATAGAAATTACACTTTATTTAGATCTGTTTTTGAAAACCGCATCACATGTTCCTCCTATATTGTCCGCCAACTTCGTATAATGCATGCGAGATCTGTCCAATCGAACAAACTTTGCAAACTTCCATTAAGCTGTCAAATATATTTTCACCGGCAATAGCTTTCTGCTGAAGATCTTTTAAAAGTGCAGCCGAAACCTCAGAATTTCGATTTTTAAAGGCTTCCAGAGCTGAAATTTGAAATTTTTTCTCTTCTTCTGTAGCTCTGATCACCTCTGAAGGAATAATCGTTGGCGAACCATTTTTATTCAGGAAAGTGTTTACCCCTATAATTGGATAAGTTCCGTCATGCTTCAGTGTTTCATAATAAAGAGATTCTTCCTGAATTCGGCTTCGCTGGTACATCGTTTCCATAGCACCAAGAACACCTCCGCGGTCGTTTATTCGCTTAAACTCTTCAAGAACGGCGTCCTCCACTAGTTCGGTAAGCTCCTCAATAATGAATGCTCCTTGTAAAGGGTTCTCATTTTTAGCCAATCCTAATTCGCGGTTGATAATTAGCTGAATGGCCATCGCCCTGCGAACAGACTCTTCAGTAGGTGTGGTTATGGCCTCATCATAGGCATTGGTATGCAGAGAATTACAATTGTCATAGATCGCATACAATGCTTGTAATGTGGTACGGATATCATTGAAGTCAATTTCTTGAGCATGCAATGATCTTCCGGAGGTTTGAATATGATATTTTAATTTCTGAGAACGATCATTACCCTTGTATTTATGTTTTATGGCTTTTGCCCAGATTCTCCTGGCAACACGTCCAATTACCGAATATTCGGGATCAATTCCGTTCGAGAAAAAGAACGATAGGTTTGGTGCAAATTCATCAATATGCATCCCTCTGCTGAGGTAATACTCAACGAATGTAAAACCATTGCTCAGTGTAAATGCCAATTGTGAAATTGGATTTGCACCGGCTTCAGCAATATGATATCCCGAAATGGAAACGGAATAGAAGTTCCTG
>CAIJME010000383.1 GCA_903821625.1 uncultured Sphingobacteriales bacterium
CCTGTTAAAAAAGTTGCCCGCGAAGGTGCACAGAGTGAATGCGTGCAAAAGGCATTTTTAAAATGAACTCCTTCATAACGGAGTTGATCAATGTGTGGTGTTTTTAGAAATGGGTACTGACCCATGAATCCCATGGCATCCCACCTTAAATCATCTACCAGTACAAAGATTATATTAGGCCTGTTAGTTCTCTGCTTTTGGGGGGACTGACCTGAGCACAATCCTGGCATCAAAAAAAAGAACGAGGATATCAAAAGAAACTTAAAATATTTATGAAATTTCATTGTTATTTGTTTAATCATATTTAAGAAGGATGTTTTAAATTAGCTCTGTGGTAATCTCAAGTTCAGTAGCTTTTCATTCCTGAGCTTTTTCCTGCTTCGCCAGTGAGCCATAAGTAAGGATCACTTGGCAAACCATATATATTGATGAAATTTAGACATATTGCTAACAGGCGGGTTATCGCTGCACTTGAAAATGGCAGTACCTTCATTTACTTCATCAAACACGGCAACATAGAGCATTGTAACTCCTGCATAGATGTCTGCTAAAATATGTTGCCAATATAATCGTCCACTGTGTCGGGGTATTGAAGCAACAGACTTAATATCATCAGGAAATTCAGATCTACTAAGGTTGTGCCAACTAAATACGGGATAAACACAAGGAACATACGCCACTCCGTTCTCTTTGTACCGTTAGATATCTGCCAGCATAACATCCCGGAATCGATCCGCATCAATGTGAAGTATGGTCGAAATTCTCTGAACAGTGCAGGTTAGTAAAATATTTCATCGTATAAACAATTCATGCAAATAAGTATGTGTAATGTAATCAGCATTAAGATCGCGCCAAAATGTAGAAACCCCTGACATGACTGAACATCGGCCATTTTAAGGCTCATTTTGTAAAAAAAATGAACTTTGAAAGCCCAAAATTTTTATATCATGAGCACGGTCGGGAAAGCCTACACCCTAAATGTTCACCAGCGGTTTCCCTTTGTGAAAGACATAGGTTTGACTTTCGGCATTATTGTTTGCACGCTGTGCATCCAGATATTTCCAGTCATCTATCAGCATATTGTATTTCAAGGAGCAAATTGACAATCAACTGAAAATATTTGACGCAGAACAAAACGCTTGTAATGGTCATCTATTATAGAAACTATCGAGTGGGCTTAATACTTGAATAACCAGCTTCTCCATGAAACCAATTCCCAGCTTTTCCAGTGAGCCATAAATAATAGTCTGAGTCCAAATTATTTTCAATTCCAATAAATTTATATTGGCCATTTAATGGGACTTCGTTCTCTCGAAGGACTTTAAAAATAGCAGTGCCCTCATCAATTTCATCAAACATGGCCACATAAAGTGATTGTGCACCTGCGATCTTTGCACCCGTCACTTGTTTCCATAAAAAATCGCCGCCATTTCTTGGAATAGCGTTGTAAATTGACTTGTTATTTTTTAAATTTCCCCAGCTGAATCCAGGGAAAACAAGGGGAACATAGATC
>CAIJME010000384.1 GCA_903821625.1 uncultured Sphingobacteriales bacterium
AGGTCAAGTTGGTCTTTAGGCCTATTTGCTGCCTTTTTTGTTAAAATTAATGCATTTAGATGCAGAAATGGTATTTCAACTCCATAGATTTTGCAACAGATGTTTATTAATTGGAAGATTTATGTTTAATATGAGCCTGCCTGAACATGATATTCATTTTCATCAATTTGGTCATGGTATGAAATCGTTCTGTATAAGACCGTTTCAAAGCTGTTTTAAGCAAATCTAGTGCAGCTTTTTCATAATCTGGTGAAGGTTCATGAACGATTTGTTTTTCTTGATTTTTCATAATCTGATATAGGCAATTTAATAAATCAGGCAATAAAAAACAAAACCTGTCTGTGCAGAGGCACGACAGGTTTTGCAAGTATAAAATTCATACGTACTATTCAGCTGCTGACTTGGTATCTTCAGGTCTTGGAGGACGTGGTAATAAAGCTTTGCGAGATAGTTTTAATTTACCTTGCTTATCAACTTCTAAAAGTTTCACTTTAACAATATCTCCTACGTTTAACACTCCATCCATTGACTCATAGCGTTGCCAGTCAATTTCTGAAATATGAAGTAATCCATCTTTACCAGGCATAATCTCAACAAAAGCACCAAAAGGCATAATTGTTTTAACTTTTCCTTCGTAAACTTCACCAACTTCTGGTTTTGAAGCAATTGCTTTAATACGATTTACAGCTTTATCAATAGCTTCCTTATTGTCAGCAAAGATTTGGATAATACCTAAATTATCTTTTTCTTCTATAGCTATAGTTGCACCTGTTTCACGCTGCATTTCCTGGATAATTTTTCCACCTGGGCCTATAACAGCACCGATAAATTCTTTATCAATTTTTAGGGTAACGATTCTAGGTGCATGTGGTTTGTAGTCTTCGCGTGGTTCAGCAATGGTTTTCTTCATTTCATTTAATATATGAAGACGGGCTTCGTTAGCCTGCTTTAAAGCTGCAGTTAACACTTCCCACTTTAAACCATTGATTTTTAAGTCCATCTGACAGGCAACAATACCTTTTTCAGTTCCAGTTACTTTAAAGTCCATATCTCCTAAATGATCTTCATCACCAAGAATATCACTTAAAATTGCATATTTACCTGTTTTTTCATCAGATATCAATCCCATAGCAATTCCTGAAACAGGAGCTTTTAGCTTGACACCTGCATCCATTAATGCAAGAGTTCCGGCACAAACAGTGGCCATTGAAGAGGAACCATTGGATTCTAGGATGTCAGAAACAACACGAATGGTGTATGGATTTTCATCACCAGGTAAAACCTTTCTTAATGAACGCATCGCTAAGTTACCATGACCAATTTCACGGCGACCAGTACCACGATTTGGGCGTGCCTCACCTGTTGAAAATGGCGGGAAATTATAGTGAAGTAAGAATTTCTGGTATCCATTAAAGAAGGCACCGTCAATTAACTGTTCATCAGATTTAGCACCTAAGGTTACGGTTGTTAGAGACTGCGTTTCACCACGTGTGAAAATAGCCGAACCGTGCGCTGTTGGAAGATAACCAATTTCAGACCAGATAGGACGAACTGTACGTGAATCACGACCATCAAGACGAATTCCTTCATCAAGTATTAAGTTACGGATTGCGTCATATTGAACATCATGAAAATATTTCTTGGCTAAATAGGTAGTCGTATCATCAATACCCTCACCTAGTTCGGCAATGAATCCTGAAAGTACTTCAGCAAACTTGTCAGAACGGTCATGTTTTGCAGATTTTGATTTTGCAATTGCATAAACTTTATCGTAAGTAGCTGCAAAAACTTTAGCTTTCAGATCAGCATCATGCGTTTCATGGCTATAAACACGCTTTTCAGTTTTGCCAACCAAAAGTGCCAATTCTTTTTGAGCTTGAACTTGAATGATGATGGCTTTGTGTGCAAACTCAATTGCTTCAACCATTTCTTCTTCAGAAATTTCATCGCCTTCACCTTCAACCATTACAATATCATTCTCTGTTCCGGCAACCAGCAGATCCATAGTAGCTCTCGCCAGATCACTCAAATAAGGGTTTATTACTAATTTGCCATCAATTTTAGCTACGCGAACTTCAGAAATTGGACCATTGAAAGGAATATCTGAAACTGCAATTGCAGCTGATGCAGCTAAACCTGCAAGACAGTCAGGCATGATGTTTTTATCGGCTGATATCAAAGAAATCATAACCTGTACATCGGCGTGATAATCTTCAGGGAACATCGGGCGTAATGCACGATCCACCAAACGTGAGATTAAAACTTCATAATCAGAAAGTCTTGCTTCACGACGTAAAAATCCACCTGGGATACGTCCTGTAGCAGCATATTTTTCTTGATAATCAACTGATAATGGTAAAAAATCAGTTCCTGGTTTTGCACCAATACTTGATACCACTGTAGCAAGCAGCATGGTGTCTCCCATTTTAACTACAACTGAACCATCAGCCTGCTTGGCTAATTTTCCAGTTTCGATCTCGATCATGCGGCCATCGCCCAGATCAAATGTTTTTTTAATTGCGTTATAACTCATTTGTTTTGTTTGCGACGTACTTTTCCTCTTTAGAGTACATCTTCTTTTATATTGGTTTTATTTTTTTTAAAGTAAAAAGCCATCCCAC
>CAIJME010000385.1 GCA_903821625.1 uncultured Sphingobacteriales bacterium
GAGGCTGTTTCCCATAAACCGCTAGGCTGGTAAGGTTTCACACTGGGCCCACCGATTGTTTTAACTAACAGACCACTACTTGATAATACTAAATCGCGTACAAGCTCTGCCTTAATTCGATATCGAGGAGCTCTTGAAAGAAAGACATTCTCAGGATCTGCTTTTAACTTGTCTTTTGAAATCACTGCAGACTGTCGGTAGGTTGCAGAAGACACCATTTGTTTAATCAGACGTTTGATATCCCAACCATGCTCCATAAAATCAACAGCAAGCCAATCCAGTAATTCAGGATGCGTTGGTAATTCACCCTGCATACCCATATCACCTGCAGTTTTAACTATACCTCTGCCAAATATCTCTTGCCATAGCTGATTCACAAACACTCTAGATGTCAGTGGATTTCGCTTGTCAAATAACCATTTTGAAAGGCCTAATCTATTCTTTGGAAGATTATTATCAAATGCCAATATTGATTTTGGAGTTCCCGCAACTACTTCCTTATCGGGAGCATCGTAGGCTCCTCTTTTTAGTATGTAGGTTTTTCTTAACGTATCGCGATCGCCCATCACAGAAACAATCAACTTGTTGGTATCCTGCTTATTTATGAATTTCAGAATATTTTTAACTTCATCATTACTAATCTGAATCATGGGATTCTTTGCGTAGGTTTCTGGCCCTCCAATAGTAGAGGATATCCCAACTTCCTTGACATTATTGAAAAAAGCATACAACTGATAGTATTCCTTTTGAGAAAATGGATCATATTTATGGTCATGACATTGTGCACATTCGAGTGTAACACCAATCAGTGCTTTTGAAAAGGTATTAGTTCTATCTATTACATACTGAACACGATATTCTTCATCCACTACTCCCCCTTCTTCAGTTATTTTATGGTTTCGATTAAATCCAGTAGCCAGAATTTGTTCTTTGGTAGCATTAGGTATTAAATCACCAGCTAATTGTAGGGTAATAAATTGATCATAAGATAAATTTGTATTAAACGAATTAATTACCCAATCGCGCCATGGCCATGCTGATCGATAACTATCATCCTGAAATCCATGTGAATCTGCATAACGCGCAACATCCAACCAATGTAAAGCCATTTTTTCGCCATAAGCAGGGCTTTTAAGTAATTGATCAACAGCCTTTTCATAAGCTCCAGGAGTTTTATCAGCCATGAATTGATTCATCATTGCAATACTTGGAGGCAAACCAGTTAAGTCAAGACTCAATCGTTTCAATAAATATTCTTTATCTGCTTCTTGATTGGGTTCAAGATTTTTTTGTTCCATTTTACTTAAAACAAAATGGTCGATTTCATTCTTAGCCCATTTAGCATCTTTTACTTTTGGCAAAGGAGATTTCTTTGGTCTTGTGAATGACCAATGAGTTTCATATTTGGCACCCTGACTAATCCATTTTTCGATTAGATCTATTTCCCTAGAATTTAATTTAAGATTAGACGAAGGTGGGGGCATCAAAATAGAAGTGTCTTTAGAAGAAATACGCATGAAAACCTCTGACAATTGCGGTTTTCCGGCAACTAAAGCATGTCCAGATGGATTTTCTTTTAGAGCTTTAAATGCACTTTCCTCATTATCAAGTCGAAGACCAGCTTGGCGTTTATTAGCGTCAGGTCCATGACAAGCAAAACATTTATCTGAAAATATGGGTCTGATGTCAAAATTATAACTTACCTGATCAGGAATTTGTTCCTCAGAACTTTGAGCATCACCAATATAATTGCATGATTGAACGGTATAAAGAACTGAAATAAGTAAAAATAGAAAATAATAGATCCTTTTTTTCATGAATAGAATAGCGTTTAATGCTATGTTTAATTTATTTGTAAAGACCAATATAGTGAGACCTTTGAATTTTATAAAATAAAAATTTACACATAGTAAGAATTTGAAATAATTCCCAAAAAAAATGATGCAAGATATTTAGTATA
>CAIJME010000386.1 GCA_903821625.1 uncultured Sphingobacteriales bacterium
CAGCTAGGCTAAAACCTGCTCCACCATCATCAGCTCTGCCTTCAAATACTTCGCGAACGATTGGGTGGTCGATAAGGGAGTTTTCATCGCCGTTTGATGGCCATTTGGTCGGATCCAAGTCCCGAACCAGCAGCATGTTGCTGAAACTGAGCAAGCACAGAGAGACGCGATGCTTCACTGCAAATCCGGGCTGCTTTTTGATGATTTCTTGAATCTCGGCAAAGTAGCCGTTGACATCAATTTGTTCTTCAGAGAGCTCCGGTAAGAGCAGACCAAAATCGTTGCGTAGCTTCTCGCGCAGTGAAAGGTTTTCCGAGATGTCGTCACCCGTGTATTGCAGTGAGAACTGCTGAATTCCAGCAACTTCTTTCTTTTGCAATGACACAGGGACGCTGATCAATGGGGCGGTAAACGACTTGTCGCTGACGCGTTGATCAGGGAATTCCAAGAAACCTAGTACCAAGAACAGCATGTTCGCGCCGGTTTCTTCTATCGCTAGTGTGGCTTCGCGTTCAATTTTTCGGCAATGCTTAGCCAGATCATCCGGGTACATCAGCGCTCTGACATTTGACTCATTTGAGTCCTCTCCGATGCCAGGAATTTCATAACCAGTTGGAATTTGATTTGACTTTGCCCATTCGCGTGGATCTGGACGCTGCAACCGACCATTTTGCTCAGTCCAATCAATACGAGATGGTTCTGGAAGACCAAGAACATTGATGCTTGACTTGGAACTTGCTTCAACAAGCCGTTCATAAATTGCAGTTGGATGCCCAGCAACGAATTGCAAAGATTTACCAGCAGTGTGTTTGAAATTAATTAAGCGGTTTCGTCCTGTTAAGTCGAGCAATTTCAGGCGTAATTGCTCTAGTGCAAGAGTTAGGGCGTTTTTAGCAGCACTCATCACAAGACCTTAAATTAACTTTTAAAAACTGCATGATCAATCCACAAGATATAAAGTAAATGCAATCGTATTTTGAATAAAAATCACTTTGAAATGATCCTTAGACTACGAATTGCATTTAGCTCTTTAGCTAAGTCTGCGTCACTAAATTTACCTGGCCTTCCGACACTTGATTCGTGGAAGCAACTTTCTTCTTTTACGAAATCGAAATAAGCTGTTATTTCAGTGGGTGAATACACTTTTTTTCCACTTCGAGAAATTGCTTCAACCTTTTTCAGCTTTTCGGAAAAATTTTGATCCTCTAGGTATTTCAAATATTCATTTGAGAACCTAACGAACTCAATCTCGCCAGGCGAGTGAACAACAAAATAAGTAGCGCGAGTAGGTTGCGACTTCGATGCAGGTGATAGGCAAGGAAACAAACTTCCATTTTCCGCCATTTGATCAAGGGTGCTTTTACATTCTTTAGGCGACAACTTGCGCTTAGCGCAAAAATCTTGGGAAGGATCTAAAGTTTTTTCGCCAGAATTTTTAACCGCAACATCTTTATCTTTGATGAATTCAACACAAGCTATAGGCGAGTCTTTGTTGATCTTGTTACACAAATCTTTTCCAGCCTCGTGAAATTCAAAATTATTTTGAACTACAGGATCTACATAACCCACCATTAGAATCAAAAGCAATAAAAAAACTGCTTGAATCAG
>CAIJME010000387.1 GCA_903821625.1 uncultured Sphingobacteriales bacterium
AGTTAAAAGGGGAAAGGGGAAAGGGGAAAGGTAAAAGCTGAAAGCCAAAAGGGGAAAGCCAAAAGGGGACAGATGAAAGGGGAAAGATGAAAGCTGAATATGCTAAACTTGGAAATATTACTCCTCCTGAAATAAAAAATTCTTCATAATACTATTGTCATTGCGAGGAGGAACGACGAAGCAATCTCTTAAATAGTTTTCATTTGTCATTGCGAGGAGGAACGACGAAGCAATCTCATAATTTGAATCAATTGCTATTTGAGATTGCGCTAGCGCACGCGTGCCGCGTGTGCTTTTTACTTCCAAAAAATCATTACCATTCTATACGTTAAAACGAGATTGCATAACGTATATTTAGTCCAACAAAAAAAACATAATGAAAAGCATCCTATCCTTGCTCCTGCTATTTTCTATTGCATTCCAACTCCATGCACAAAGGCCAGCATCTACCAATTATGATGAGTTGAAAGTGCCTGAATATACATTGCCACCGGTTTTAACAACAAGCACCGGAAAAAAAGTAACATCAGCTAAATCCTGGGGAAAAGCCAGACGCCCAGAGATACTGAATCTTTTTGCAGAAAATATTTACGGACAGATGCCTCTCAAATATGATAAAATCACTTACTCCCTAATTAATGAGGATAAGAAGAGCATGAGCGGGAAAGCACACTTGAAGGAAGTGCTGATCGAAGTTTTTAACCAGAATAAAAGCGTCAAAATTAACCTGACCCTTTTCATTCCAAATCATAAAACCGGACCTGCACCTGTATTTTTACTGATCAATAACCGGCCAAAAGAGAATACAGATCCTAGCAGAACAGTAATTAGCGAGTTTTGGCCGGCAGAGGTATTGATTGAAGGGGGCTATGCCATTGCAGCCTTTCAAGTGAGTGACCTAGCACCAGATAACAAAGTATCGTTCATGAATGGTGCATTGCAATTGTATCCTGAATTACTAAATGCAGATAATGGAATGCGAGCAATCGGTGCATGGGCATGGGGAGCAAGCAGGGTGATGGATTATTTTGAAACAGACCCTCAGCTGGATAAAAAACGAGTAGCCCTAACCGGACATTCGCGGGGCGGAAAAGCATCTTTATGGGCGGCAGCTAACGATCAACGATTTGCGCTCTGCATCACTAACTGTTCCGGAAACTCTGGTGCTGCACTAGCAAGAAGGCAATTTGGTGAACGAATAAAAGTGATTAATACTTCTTTCCCTCATTGGTTTAATACCAATTATAAAAAATACAATGAGCATGAAGATCAACTTCCTGTAGATCAGCACATGCTAATATCCTTGATCGCTCCAAGACCGGTTTATGCAACAAACGCATCCGAAGATCTCTGGGCAGATCCAAAAGGAACCTATTTATCTCTAAAAAATGCGGAACAAGTTTATGGATTATATGGCTTAAAATCAGCCCTACCAGAGGTTCAGCCAGCATTAAATATACCCATCATTGAATCGCCGATAGCCTATCATAACCGCGAAGGAAAGCATGATCTAACCGTATACGACTGGAAACAATTTATACGATTCGCAGATTACCATTATAAAAAGAAGTAAGGCGATAGCAGTAGCTAGCACAGGCCTGCCGCGTGTGCTCTAATAAAACCAGGAAACACTACAAATGCCTCTCCAACAGACCCTTCCACTCCTGATAAACAGTCTCGTATTCAGAATCCTTTTTGGGTTCCACAACCTTTAAAGCCCTTACATTACTGAATGCATTTTCTGTCGTAAATTCTCCTTTTCCAATACCGGCGCCAATGGCTGCACCAATACTGCCTTCATTGCTATGTAGCTCAAGTGGCACCCCACAGGAATTAACAAAGGCTTGTATAAAAAGCTCACTGGAGAACATATTAGCCTGTCCGGCACGAATCAGACTGGGGTTCATCCCATTTCCACGCATAATATCCAGACCATAACGGAAAGCAAATGCAATTCCTTCCTGGACGGCCCTAAATATGTGCGGGCGACTATGAAGGTTGAAGTCGATATGATGAAAATGAGCTCCTATATTTCGGTTATTCAACATACGCTCTGCTCCATTTCCAAAAGGTAGTATCCTCAAACCCTGACTTCCAACAGGAATCTTAGCAGCTTCTGCATTCATGGTATCATAATTGATTCCAGATGCGACAATATCCTTAACCCAGCGGTTCAAAATTCCTGTTCCGTTGATACACAGTAAAACCCCAAGACGTTTTTGCTGCAAGGTATAATTCACATGCGCAAAGGTGTTTATTCTTGACTGCTTATCATGGGTCAGCTTATCAGAAACACCATAAATAACTCCCGAAGTACCACCATTAGCAGCAACTTCTCCAGGTTTTAAGACATTCAGCGATAGCGCATTGTTTGGCTGATCACCTGATTTATACGTAACAACTGTACCTGGATGCAAAGAAAGTTTAGCGGCAATAGCCTGATCCAGCTTGCCATGTTCTGAAAATACTGGTAAGATATTGGGAATGATAGCGGTTTCAAATCCATAATATCCAAAAACATCTTTAGAAAGTTCTTCCTTCTTAAAATCCCAGAATATCCCTTCAGAAAGTGCAGAAATACTGGTACTGATCTCGCCTGTAAGCTTCATTGAAATGAAATCGCCGGGAAGCATTACCTTATCTATTTTTTGGAAAAGATCCGGTTCATTTTGCTTGACCCAAGCCAATTTAGAAGCCGTAAAATTACCGGGAGAATTTAATAAGTCTGAGAGACATTTTTCTTCTCCAATAGCTTTAAAAGCATTATTACCAATCTCAACCGCTCTACTATCGCACCAAATAATAGAATTCCTAAGCACTTTTTGCTGCTTATCAACCAGTACTAGTCCGTGCATCTGATAAGCAATTCCAATAGCTCCAATATCAGCAGGATCATACACTTTTAAAGCATGAGCTTTGAGAATGGCCTGCTGTACATTTTCCCACCACAGATCAGGCGACTGCTCTGCCCAACCCGCTTGCTCCGCAATAATTATTGTTTCGGTGTCCGGATATTGTACAGTGCAAAGACACCGCTGTGTAGCAGAATCAATAACTGAAACTTTGATAGATGAAGTGCCGAGGTCAATTCCGAGTAGAAGCATAGTAGGGTTATCTGAGGTATGAGGTCTGAGGTATGATAACTTATTACTTATAACTTATAACTTTCCCCTTCCCCTAAATCTTCATCTTTTTCAGTAAATGCTCAACCACCTTGGGATAATGCAGATGCTCAAGCTGCTGAACTTTGAATTTAATCATTTCAATATCATCACCTTGTTCAATTTTAAAACGGGATTGATGGATAGGCTCACCTTCATCAAAATTTTCATTGATGAAATGAATAGTAATTCCAGATTCTTCTTCTCCAGCGTCTAATATTGCTTGATGTACTTTATCACCATACATGCCTTTGCCTCCATATTTAGGGAGGAGGGCAGGATGGATATTGATGATCTTATTTGGAAATGCTTTTAACAGATTCTCGGGAATAAGCCATAAAAAGCCGGCCAATACAATAAGGTTGATCTGCAGATTTTTTAAAAGTTTAACAATATCATCCGTTTTGTAGAACTCATGCTTATCGAAAATGTGAGATGGAATTTCAAAATTATCTGCTCGTTGTAGCACGTAAGCCTCAGAATTGTTGGTCAAAACAATAGCGATCTCTGCATCCTGGTGTTTCTTAAAATATTCCATGATCTTCTGGGCATTAGATCCGGAACCGGAAGCAAAAATGGCGATACGTTTTTTCAATGGATTTGAATTTTAACAAAGATATTATTTTGGGTGTTGTAAGGAAATGAAATCGCAAATTTCATTAAAATATATCAACAATCGTTCTTTAATACTGCTGATGTATTGAGTATTGAGTAT
>CAIJME010000388.1 GCA_903821625.1 uncultured Sphingobacteriales bacterium
ATTGGCTATATTGGTGCAAATGGACTTTAAGCACCCTAATTGATTAATGATTAGCATTAGCTCTTTTTGTTTATTCTGTTGTTTTAATCAAAAATAAAACAGTAAAACGAATAGTTTCTTTAAGAAAAGCTATCATTCCATGAATAAGCGGATAATAATGCAGGTGAATTGTTAACGAATCAAACCCAAATTTGGAAATGAACAAGATTTTATTCTCTTTTTTACTTACAATCACAACTCTGGGGGTAAATGCTCAATCCTTCAATAATGAAAAAACCTCTGCTATAAATTTTGTAAAGCGGGTTTATAACTCAGCTCCCTTTGAGGGAGTAAAGAAACTAGAAGGAGAAGCAGGAAATTACTACGCAGTAGCTGTTGCATTCATGAATATACCTAAAGACTCTGTACTTAGCGCAGTTGCTAAAGCACAAATAAAAGCTCAGGATGTTGCAGAACAAGGTTTTGCCGAACCATGTATTAAGTTTGAAATGATTGATAGAATAGAAAAAGGTAATCAAAACACGTATCTTTTTTTATGCACAACGCTTGAAGAATTTATAACTGAAATGAGCAAGAAAAAAAGTATTGACGGTGCACGCATCATTTCTGCTCCTGGCAATAAATATGTGGTTAGCACGATAACTTTAGAAAACGCAAAATATACCAGCCCAGAAATGCGAGATAAAGCTGCATTTATGAAAGCAAAGCAGCTGGTAAACACCTTGGTACATGGTTCTACCATCACTTCAGAACAAATAATCAGGACTGACGAAAACGATAAAAGAACTGAAATAACCAGCACAGAAGTAGTTAAAGAACAGGCCATTGGATTTATACAGGGCCTAGAATTGCTTTTTGGTAAAGAAATCACACAAAACAAAACAACCTATTCCTACTACTCAAAGTTTTAACATGAAAATGAAAAATTTCAAAATAATCGTAACACTATTTTTCGTCTTATTTAATGCTAAAAATGGGTTTTCACAAACAAACAATAAAGACGTAACAATTACCTCAAGCGGTAGTGGTAAAACACTCGAAGATGCTAAACAAGCTGCTTTGCGCAGTGCCACCGAACAAGCCTTTGGAGCTTTTATTTCAACCAAAACAGAAATGTTTAATGATCAGGTGGTGGCAGATCAAATGTCATCGGTTTCGAGTGGAAATATAAAGTCGTATGAGGTTTTAAATGAATCCCAATTACCTGATATGAGATGGGGGGTTACGTTAAAAATAATCGTTTCAATAGATAAACTTACCAGTTTTGTTCAAGCAAGAGGAATAAATATTGAAGTCCAGGGTGGATTATTTGCCATAAATATCAAGCAACAATTGCTTAATGAACAAGGTGAGATTAATACAATTACTGACATGATTGGTGTGCTTCATGAATCCTTTCAATCATCATTTGATTATACAATTAAAAGCAGTGACCCAAAATCATTAGACGCAGAAAGTAAAAATTGGGAAATACCATTAGAAATTATTTCCAAATGCAATAAAAACATTGATTTCTGTGCTAATTATTTAATCAAAACTCTTTCTGCAATTTCATTGAAAGAAGATGAAGTACAAACCTATACTTCATTAAAAAAACAAGTATATACAGTTACTATTAATCATAACGGTAATTCAAAAAAAATATACTTACGCAAACAAAGTTCTATTGACGCTATAAATTCTTTGACTCAAAATTGGGAATTTTATGTCCGTAATTTTGTCGTAAATTCTGGAGAAAATCAATTTATCGGCAAGGGGCAAGTATCAAATTTTCATAAATTTAGTGAAAGAGTAAATAGTGATCATGAATATGAATTTCGTGGGATTTTTAATGACCTTATCATTAGATTCCCCACTCAAGGAAATACAGTAGGTACATTTCTATATGATGATAAAAAAACTCTGAGCCAAATAGAAAAAATATCAGGTTACCTGATAAAACCAAGAGGTGTAGTTTCAATGATCAAAAATGGAGGCTATGTAATTTATGATTCAATTGAAGGAGGTTATAAAATTGGGATTGGAGTCCAAGAAAAAAAGGTGACTTATGTAAGTAACGAATTTCCAGCCTATTATGATTTCAAAATAGGAGACGAAATAGTAAGTATAAATGGCAAACCGTACGAAAATTTTGACCAAATAAAAACTGCTATGTTAAACTTTCCAAAAGGAAACGTAATCATGAATGTAAAAAGAGGTGAGGATGTTTTAAAAATTAAGGTCATGCCTAGATATATTCAACCAAGAAAAGGTTTAGTACTTGCTATTTATGACATCAGAAATGAGAGTAAACCTGCCTCCTATGGAGGAGAGACAATTGTAGTTGGCGAGTGGAAAGATGCAAAAAAAGTTTGTGAAGATTCTACATTAAATGGTTTTGATGATTGGCGTTTACCTTCAAAAAATGAGCTTCAATTGATTTTTGATAATTTTTATTCGTTTGGTTTGGGTGGATTAATCGATGGTAACGGGTATTGGAGTGGCGATAGCTGGGATGATTCTGTGAGTGTAAAAGCGCATTATTTAGATTTAAAACAGAAGAAAATGTATGCTACAAACATTGGGGGTCAATACAGATTTGTTCGGGCAGTTCGAAATTACTAGAATTACTAACTTTATTTAAAGCTTAGTTGAATAAAAAGATATTAGTTGCAGTTAATAATATATGATTCAATACGTTAAACTGATTTTTGTAGTTGTTTTTCTACTCTTCAGCAAAAATAGTTTTGCCGAAGACCGTTACTTTACATGGTTTGACCCAGAGACACATTTTCGGACTAGAATAAATCTAGAAACCTATGAGCTACAATCTGAAAGTGATTCTGAAGTCTGGTTGAATAAAGGTAAAATCAAACTGGATCCTGGCATTTTTAATCGTTTTCCAGCCGAACTGTTGAATCATTACTTCTTTTTTGACAATGGCAATAGAATTCGAATTACTGTAGATGGCACAGGATATGTATTCGATTATTATCCTTTAAAAAAAGAACTAAAAAGGGTTGACGATACTTTGTTTAGTGGTTATAACTTCCATTCAAACAAGTTTGTTAGAAAGGGTATAGTGTACAGCATTGGAGGCGAAGGCTTTTGGCATCATAATTCGAGTATTACTTATTTTGACGATACAATTAAAGAATGGGAAATAGTAAGACCCAAAAACAAAGGACCGCTTGCTATTTTGGGTGGTTATCAGGCTTATAATAGCAAATTGGATTTGTATTATTCAGGTGGATCTCTAATTAACCATTTTCTGCAAGATGAAAAACTAGAAATTTTAGATGAATTCTATCTGTTTGATTTCAAAACTAATCAATGGGAATACCAGGGTGATTTAAATCCTAATTTACCTTTTAACAAAAACGTAGATATCATTTGGGCAGGCAATTGTTTTCTGCATTTTTCTGGTGGTAATATTTATATCATCAACCCTCAAACTAATGAGGTATTTCTTTATAAAAATCCTTTAAAATCATATCTTTTTGGCAATGCACAGTATGTAACTAAAGACACTGTCATTAATTTTGGAGATAAAGGCCATATCCAGAAGATATCAATTTCAGAGATTAGAAATCAATCAACTTATTGGGGTGAATTTTATTCTACTAAAAGTAAATTAACCTGGTATTATTTTGGGTTGGCATTTATTAGTTGCCTGGGCATATTTTTATGGTGGAGACAAAAACGCATTGTAAAAAATCAAGCATTAATTTTTAGTGATTTAGAAAAGAAATTATTAAAAAAATTGCTAGAGTTCAATAGTGAAGAGCATTTAAATACCCATGAGCTCAATGATATCCTAGAAATAACCAATAAGTCACAAGATAATCAAAGGAAGATTAGGGTCACATTCATTAATGAATTAAATAAAAAACTAGAGCTGAAATTCAATATTGAGGATGGAATTGAAAAAAAATCAATTCAAGAAGATAAAAGATTGACAGTTTATGTATTGAACCAACAGATTAGAACTAAAGTTAAAAATCTGTTAGAATAAAGTAGGTATAACTATTTCCCTGTAGGTGTTGTTTACACCAATCAATAATTATATAGATTGTAATGGTATATTTTAGGATGAAAATACCGATCATCAAAAATTTTCATCTAATAGCACTAATTTACAATGTTGAACGGGCTTGTTTTTTAATCACTTGG
>CAIJME010000389.1 GCA_903821625.1 uncultured Sphingobacteriales bacterium
ATAAATTTAGTGTAGCTGCAATGATGCAGGTAATCACTGCTCTATATAATTTAGAAGAAACTATAACCAGATCCTAATGCAAAAAGATTTTTTAGAACATGGATTGAATTCTAATCGACGTCGATTTCTTTCCCGGCTAAGTCTCGGGCTTGGTAGTGCCGCTCTTGGCTCATTACTAGTGCCCGACCTTTTTAGTGGTGATTCGTCCGATTCAGGATTAGCTCCTGGAATTCCGCATTTTGCACCAAAGGCAAAACGCGTAATTTATCTATTTCAGAATGGAGCACCCTCTCAATTAGAACTGTTCGACTATAAGCCAAGGCTAAGAGAAATGATGGGCCAAGACTTGCCTTCATCAATCAGAGGAAATCAACGCTTAACTGGAATGACTGCCAATCAAACTGCTTTTCCTATGGTTGGGTCATTTGCTAATTTTCAGCAGCATGGAGAATCAAGAAACTGGATCAGTGATTTATTACCTTATACTTCAAAAGTTGTAGATGATATTTGTGTGATCAGATCCATGCATACAGAGGCCATAAACCATGACCCTGCATTAACCTTTTTTCAAACCGGTGCACAACAGGGTAACCGTCCAAGCATGGGATCCTGGTTAAGCTATGGCCTTGGTAGTGAAAATAAGAATCTCCCATCATTTACAGTATTGCTTTCAAGAGGTAAAGGAAATAGCCAGGGTGTTTATTCCAAATTATGGTCAAGTGGTTTCCTTGAATCTATTCATCAGGGTGTTCAATTCAGTAGTGGTGATGATCCAGTTCTTTATTTAAAGGATCCCGATGGGATGAACAAATATGAGCGTCGAAAATTTCTTGATCAAGTATCACAATTGAATCAATTGTCGTATGAGCAATTTGGAGATCCTGAGATTAGTACAAAGATCCAGCAATATGAAATGGCCTACCGAATGCAAACAGCGGTGCCCGAAATTATGGATCTATCAAAAGAACCGGATGATATCATCAAACTTTATGGTACCGACGCGATGACTCCAGGAACCTTTGCCGCCAATTGCTTACTTGCCCGCAAACTTTCCGAAAATGGTGTTCGTTTTGTTCAATTGTATCATCAAGGTTGGGATCATCATGGTAATTTGCCTAACGAAATAGCCTCGCAAGCCAAAGACGTAGATCAAGCATCAGCTGCGTTGATCACAGATTTGAAGCAAAGAGGATTATTAGATGAAACTCTTGTAATATGGGGTGGTGAATTTGGCAGGACAAACTATAGCCAAGGTAAATGGTCGGCCGAAAACTATGGTCGTGACCATCATCCGCGTTGCTTCAGTATCTGGATGGCCGGAGGGGGTATAAAACCTGGTATTTCTTATGGTGAAACAGATGAATTTGGATATAATGTGGTGAAAGATCCAGTTCACGTACATGATTTTCAGGCAACAATTTTAAATCGTCTAGGTCTAAATCATGAAAAATTGATTTATAAGCATTTAGGTAGAAGATACCGTCTGACAGATGTTTCAGGCAAAGTAATTAATGATATTTTAGTTTAATATTTAGCTTTTTAAATCATTTTATGGATAGAAGAAAATTCATTCAGAATAGTGCTGGAGTCACGGCAAGTTTTTTTATTGCAAAAGATTTGTTTGCCGTAAATAAAGGCCCGATTTATGGCCATAATAATATGAAGTACACCCTGGATACCAAATGGGGAACTTTAGATTCAGCAAAATTCCCTGTGAATGATTGCCATGAAATGGTTCAAGACAAAAAAGGCAGAATTATTCTGCTTACCAATGAAACCAAGAACAACATTCTTATCTATAATAAATCGGGAAAGCTGTTAGATAGTTGGGGCCATGAATTTCCTGGTGGTCACGGACTTACATTAGCCGATGAAAACGGAACTCAGTTTCTCTACATTACAGATACTGCAAAGCATCAGGTTTACAAAACTACCATGGACGGCAAAATTGTATTGACCATAGATGTTCCAATGGATGCTGGTATTTATAAAAGCGAGAAAGAATTTGTACCCACAGAAGTAGCTGTTGATTCCAATGGTGATTTTTTTATTGCTGACGGTTATGGAGCTCAATACATTCTGCACTACAGCAATGATGGTAAATTAAAGGGTTATTTTGGTGGTCGAGGTAAAGGCAATGAAAATTTAGACAATGCACACGGAATAGTTGTTGACAGAAGATCAGGTACGCCAACACTCTTAGTAACCGACCGTACGCGCAATTGTTTTAAACGATTTTCTATGGATGGAAAGCTAATGGGGACAATTGAACTTCCCGGAGCGTTTGTTTGCCGTCCGGTGATAAAAAATGACCATTTGTACGCTGCTGTATTTAGATCTGCAAAAATTGATAATGTGGGTTCAGGTTTTACAATAATTTTAGATAAGGATAATAAACTTGTTTCTAATATTGGAGGATCAGAACCTGTTTATAAAGACGGGAAATTGCAAACATTATCACAAGCTGAGAAAATATTTGTCCATCCGCATGATGTATGTGTTGATGATGATGAAAACCTGTATGTTGCACAATGGGCTTCAGGCAAGGTATATCCTTATAAATTTAAAAGAGTCTAATTTCTTTACTACAAGATCATTTTTATGAAAAGCAAGCTCAATGCTTATGCTGTTAGTGTAATTTTTTGCCTCAATGTGCTGATCGTTTTTTTATTGATCTTTGAGTCACAATTAGTAATTCCTCAATGGGTACAACCCATAGGTAGAATGCATCCTATACTTCTGCATTTTCCAATTGCATTACTTATCCTGGCTGCAGGAATGGAGTTTTTTCGCTTTAAATCTAAAAACGCAGCCGCTAGCTTTTATCAAGATTTTACTTCAGGATTATTTCTTAGTGGAATACTTTTATCAGGGATAACAGTCTTAATGGGTTTAATATTATCTCTGGAGGATGGATACGATGGTGAAGCATTGCTTTTTCATAAGTGGTTTGGTGTAAGTACAGTTTTTTTATCCTCTCTTTTATTTAAAATCCGAGATTTTGCTTGGTATAAAGAAATCATTGCCAAATCAGGATCTGTTGCATTAGCCCTTATCCTAATTGTTGTAGGTCATTTTGGGTCTGTATTAACACATGGTGATAATTTTGTTCTTGAACCAATTACCACGCCTGTATTAGTTCCATTAGAACAAGCCAAGGTATACGATCATGTGATACAGCCTATTTTGCAAGAAAAATGTGTGAGTTGTCATAATGACCAGAAGTTGAAAGGTAGTTTAAAGCTTACTGATTCGCTTTCAATACTTAAAGGTGGCAAAACCGGTAAACTATTTATTGCCGGAAAACCTAATTTAAGCCTTTTATTGGAAAGGATACATTTGCCATCATCTGAGAAAAAACACATGCCTCCTTCTGGAAAACCACAGCTCACGGAAGAAGAATCTAGACTACTTTTTTTATGGATAAAGGATAACGCCTCATTCAGTAAAAAAGTAACCGATCTTGCACAGAATGATTCGCTAAGAATATTGGCAGCTTCAAGGTTTAAGCCTGCAGAAATTCAGGAGGAAGAATTCGACTTTGCTGCTGCTGATGATAAAACCATCAAGAAATTAAATACTTTTTACAGATTGGTAGCCCCGGTTTCACAAGGTTCGCCGGCATTAGCCGTTAGCTTTTTTAGTAAAAATGGCTTTGATTCTAAATCACTAGATGAGTTAACTGCAATTAAAGATCAAATTGTCAGTCTGAGGTTGAGCAGAATGCCTGTTAAGGATACTGATCTTAATAAAATTTCACAATTTGAGTCTCTACAGAACTTGGACTTGAATTTTACCGATATTAACGGTAGTGGATTAAAAGAACTATCCGGATTAAAATCTTTGAAAAGCTTATCACTTTCGGGAACTAAAGTTAATTTGTTGCAAGTAAAGTCTGTAGTTTCATTAAAAAGCCTTGAATTACTGACTATTTGGAATACTTCTTTTACTGAAAAAGATATTCAGGAATTGAAAAAATTGAATAAAAAAATTAAGATACTTTCTGGTTATAAAGATGACGGAAATAGTGCAATTCAATTAACGCAACCCTTGTTAAATAATAGTTCTAGAGTCTTTAAAGATCAAAGTAAAGTTGAACTATCACATCCCAGACAGGATGTTAGCATCAGATATACCTTAGATGGAACAGAACCTGATAGTTTAACATCTCCTGTATTTAATAATAATTTAATTATTAAATCAAATTCTACCATTAAGGCTAAAGCCTATAAAAAAGGGTGGATTAGTAGCGGGGTAAGCACCTTTGGGTTTTTAAGAACATCCATCAAACCGGATCGAATCAAATTAATGTTTGAATCTGAGCAATACCATAAAGCGATGGGTGCAAATTCGTTAATAGATGGACAGCTAGGTGATTTTGATACAAACAATCCCAATTGGCTAGGATATCAAGATAATAATTTAGAGGTTTTATTAGAATTTAATGCAATTAAAAAAATTCAAAATGTAGCCTTGAACACTTTAATATCCCCCAATGGATTTGATAACCGTTTTCCCTATGGATTTTCTTTCCCTCCAACAAGCATTCAGGTTTACGGTGGAACTGATAAAAATAATTTGAAGCTAATCGGTACTATGAATCCACTTATGCCTTCTAAAACAAGTGTGCAGGAAATTAAGAGTATTTACATCACATTTAAGCCTCAATCGGTATCCTATATAAAAATCATAGCTAAACCACTTAAGAAGCTTCCGGAATGGCATCCTTCTAAGGATAAGTTTGGAATATTGTTGGTTGATGAGATATTGATCAATTAATTCTTTTTGTATTTATATACTTGATCAAAATTGTATTTTGTTTTGATTCTGTTTTTGTTGGATCAATTATTTTTATCAGATTTTAGTTTAATCGAAAAAAAGCAGTTAATGCATTCAAATCTAAAGATTAACACGTATTTCAATTGGGCATTCGATAATTTTCAAATATTTTTCAATAAACAACAGAGCTTATCTAGAATTAATAGATTCCTATAGCATAATTAATAGAATCGTATGAGTCAGAAAAAATATTTAATTTATTTACTATGTGTGCTTTTTGTTGGGATAATAAGTTGTAAAACCAATCAGGAACCCAAAGCACCTAAAATTGAAGATGTTTCTGCCAATGATGATGTGGCACGGTACATGAATGCCTTTAAGGGACTTGGTGCACTTACCGATTCTACTCAGCCTACTCAGCCTCAAAAAGCGTTAAGTAATTTCCGTATTCCTGATGACCTAAGTATGGATCTTGTCTTATCAGAACCGGATATTGTCCAGCCCGTTGAACTTAGTTTTGATCATCGTGGCCGTTTATGGGTTGTTCAATACCATCAATATCCGTATCCTAAGGGTTTGAAAGTGACCAGTGTCGATAATTTTTTACGAGTACACTTTGATAAGGTGCCTCCAGCGCCTCCAGGTGGACTTAAGGGAGCCGATAAGATCAGCATATTTGAGGACACGAATGGTGACGGAACCTTTGATAAATCAACCGATGCAATATCGGGACTTAATATTGCAACGAGTGTGTTAACCGGCAGAGGAAAAATATGGGTATTGAATCCGCCTTATTTGATTTCATTTGATGATCCAGAAGGGGATGGCATACCCAATGGACAAGCATCTGTTCATTTAACTGGTTTTGGTATTGAGGATACGCATGCTGTTGCCAATAGCTTACGCTGGGGGCCTGATGGCTGGCTTTATGGCGCGCAAGGAAGTACCACCACTGCCAATATCAGTTCTGCAGTATCCAAAAATATTGCTTTTTCAGGGCAAGTGATTTGGAGATATAACATAGATACCAAGGTATTCGAGGTTTTTGCTGAGGGTGGAGGTAATACCTTTAACGTGGAATTTGACAGTAAAGGAAGATTGTATTCCGGAAATAATAATTTAGATAGAGGACCTTATTATAAGCAAGGTGGATATTATCCAAGAAGTTTGGGTAAGCATGGTCCATACACAAACCCCTATACTTTTGGGAATCTTGATAATATGGAACTCATTGGCGAAAAAATTCGATTTACACATTCCCTGATCAGGTATGAAGGCGGTAAATTGCCAGCAGCATATCAAGGTAAAATGATCTCTATCAATCCATTATTGAATTATGTACAGCTGAGTCGCATTGAACCGAATGGTTCTGCATTAAGAAATATAGACGAGAGAAAAATTGTTGAAACCAATGACCATTGGTTCAGACCAGTGAATATTAAGGCTGGACCGGATGGCGCAGTTTATATCGCCGATTGGTATGATAGCCGTCTTTCACATGTTGATCCCCGAGATACCTGGCATAAAAGCTCAGGCAGGATCTACAGGATGCGTGCCAAAGGTTCTAAAGTAGCTTATGCAAATTTTGATCTCAGTAAACTCAGTAATGTTCAACTCCTTAAGCATTTAGAGAATAAAAATAAATGGTTTCGCCAGCAGGCTTTGTTACAGCTTGCTAATCGGAAAGATAAATCCATTGTGCCTAGATTGATTGAAACGTTTAACACTGCTAATCCAGATCTTGCTTTAGAAACACTTTGGGCTATACATGTGAGCGGCGGTTTCAGTGATGATTTTGCTGCTATTGCTATGGGTCATCCAGATCCTTATGTGCGAGAATGGTCGGTTCGTTTAATTGGAGACCAAAGAAAAGTATCTTCTGCACTAGCGGCTAAGTTGGCGGCACTGGCAGCTAGTGAAACTAATGTGATGGTTAGAAGTCAATTGGCAGCCACCTCAAAAAGATTAGCCGGATCATTTGCTATTCCAATACTTAAAAATCTGATCATCAACCATGATGATTCAAATGATCCGGATATTCCACTACTAATCTGGTGGGCCATAGAAGCCAAAACTGAAACAGATAGAGAGGCTTTAATTAATGTTTTTGCGGATAAGGGAATATGGGCAAAAAAGCTAGTACAAGATGTACTGTTAAAACGATTAATGCAACGTTACATCCTATCCGGAGGAGATGCAAATTTTAAAGCTGCCTCCAAATTAATTAGTTTGGCACCATCAAAAGTAAATGCTAAAATACTCATGAGCGGATTACGTGAAGGCCTACGTGGTCGAGATGTGATTGGTTTATCGGTCGAGCTAACTAAAGCTATTCAGCCCTATCAGTCCGAAGTATTTGGTTCACCCCTGGCACTTGCTATCCGACAAGGAAATAAGACTGCCCTAAAAAAGGCATTGACTGTCATAGCTGATGAAAATGCAGATTTTGACCATCGTTTATCCTATATCGTGATTATGGGCCAAACAAATCAACCAGAGTCTGTTCCTGTTTTATTAAGTATTATTGAAAGTAGTAAGTCTACTGGAGCAATGAAAGAAGCCGCTCTGCTAGCTCTGCAACGTTATGATGTTGATGAAATTGGTAAGCGGGTTGTTAAAGCATACCCTCAGTTTAGAGGAGATGCCGGTGTTCGAAATGCTGCATTAGATCTCTTTGCCAGCAGAACAAGCTGGGCAAATGAATTACTCATTGCAATTTCAGAGACGAAACGAATTAGTAAAGATGATGTATCCAATCAGGTTGCCCGAAGGTTAAAGCAGCTCAATAATCCAAAAATCAGTACTTCGGCAGATACGTATTGGCCAAATGTAAAACTGGCAACATCTTCCGAAAAGAACGAAGCCATTGCTAAATACTCGAAATTAATAAAATCGGGCTCTGGTGATATCAATAAGGGAAGAATACTTTATTTAGCCAATTGTGGCTACTGTCATCGTTTGTTTAATGAAGGCGGGAATATTGGTCCTGATCTCACAGGCTATGAACGCAGTAATGTGAACTACTTTTTGCTAAACGTAGTAGATCCAAACGCAGATATCAGAGAAGGTTATGGGCTTCATCGCTTTGTTACAAAAGATGGACGAACCATAGAAGGTAAGCTTGCAGCTAGCAATGGAGATACCCATACCATTCAAACGCAGGCAGGAAAAGAGATTATACTTTCTGTAAGCCAAATCAAAGAAATGAAAGCATTGCCAGTATCCATTATGCCTGAACGGATACTAAATCGTTTAAATGATCAGGAGGTCAGGGATCTATTTGCTTATATCATGAAGAAGTGATGCTATTTAGTTAGTGTTGATTCAATGAAGGAATACAATTTTTAGGTATCTATTGAGATAAAGTAAAAAAGATAACACAAAAATTATGCTTCTAATAACTGGATAAAGTTTAGTTGTTTTTTAATTAGTAAATTTTTTAGCGAGATAGTTTTAGTTATATACTTTAATAATAACTATGTTTTAAAAAAAATCAATTTAATTAAGGTTTTTCATCATGCTGAATGGCTGGAAAAATCAACAGTCGCATAATTATTGAACCGAAAATTATTCCAGTAAAAATAATTAACAATAATATTATAAATGGCATACTAATACAATTTTCACCCGCTCCGAACCACTTAAATCTACTATCAATATATAGCCACATGAACAATGTAATAATGCATAGATTGATTAAAACAATAAGAATTTTAATTAGAAGCTTCTTCCATCTCCATTTTTCTCCTTTTGCTTTAATTTGGTAAATCAGAATAATTATAATTGAAATAGAAAGAAAGACGAGTATTATATTTATTATTCCCAATAAAAGTTGATCTGGATGATCATATCTTACATCACAAGGA
>CAIJME010000390.1 GCA_903821625.1 uncultured Sphingobacteriales bacterium
AATACCTTCTCTTGGTGTTGTAAACTAAACCCACGATCTGCTTGATCATCGGTGCTTACTCTCTTGTATAATATTACGTTCATAGTTTGTGGTATTTTGCGAGAGCTAATCTTTGTAGCACTCGTATTCAATTTGAGCGAGAGACTTCATTAAGTCCTCTATTAACTTTAAGTCATGACCAGTGACTCGTTCATTTTTTCTTGGGTCTTGATTGTTGCTGAAATTACTTTCCATAGATTTTTAATTTAAGCGTGGCTGGTCGATGCTAAAATACTCTACCATTCAACCAGCACACGCTAGTTTAATTACTTTTCATTGAAATACCTGGTAACAAATTTTTCAACTTCGTCTTGACTTTCAGTTGATTTTTTTTCAAAACCTTCTTTTTCATATGAGTTAATTATACTTTTAATTAACCTTTGTCTTACTACATCTTCATAATACCCTCCAGTATGTTCGAATTCCATAGGTGTGTACGGATAGTTGAATAAATGAATTATTAATTCTGCTGTATTCATCCTATCATCTGTGTCGCCACAATAGATGAGGTTCTCTTTTCGGCAGAATTCTTTCATAATAATAGCTGCGATCACAACTTCTATTTTTCTCAATTTATTATTGAAATGATCACCATACATGCCATCTGGTTTGTAGTAACTCCAAAGGTTCTCAATGAACTCTTTGTCTATTTTATTTTTTTTCATATTAATTAATTTTTAAGTTTTCAAATAGATATTGTTCAATTTCCATTGTCTCTATCATTTTGTCATAGTCTTCACCTAGTAGCACGTCTTCAAACTCATCGCCATCAAATATTTCAACTAATGATAGTGATACTGAATAAGCTGCATGCTTACCTGGGATATATTCTGATGGACTAGCGAATGGAAGAAAGTATTTACCTTCTCGATTGAGACCTTGAATTGTTTCATTGTACCATTTAATACCTGCTTTTCTTGAATCCAATAGACTTGGAAGATCAAAATCAACTGTGTAATTAAAGGGTTCATTTTTATTCGGATCTAATCCGAAAGTTGTTACGAAAACATTACCACGATATTTATGTTTTGTTGGTAGTGGTTCGTTACTTAAATAGTTATATTGCATAATGGTTAATTAAAAATTTAATAATAAGCAGGTAATCCCTGCCTCCCGCCCTGGCTGGGGTATCCCCGCACTGCCTGGTGCATTTTCTTTGTTAAAAAAGAGGTCTCAAATCCGTCTCTGAAATTTTTCCAGTTTTTGGGGAAAATTGAGACCCCTTTCATTAGTGAGATTAATCACACTTTAATTGTTCAAACTAATCGACTGAATCTTTATTGTAAGCGGTCACTTCAAATGGTATACGCTTCACTGCGAATTCATGATACTTTTTGTTCAATTCAAATCCTACGTAGTCACGTCCAAGATTTAGTGCTGCGACACCGGTAGAGGCTGTGCCTGAAAAATTGTCGAGAATTTTCTGCCCAGGTAGACTGGTAGTTAAGATTCCGAGTAGACAAATTTTAGCATCATATGGTGCTGCGTGATCAAAAGTTGGATCAATCTTTTTGAAAATCGTAGTATTAGCTACTGATGCGTGCATTACATCCTCGAACTTTTGTTGGTCAATGAAATCCTTAAAAGTTGTGTAAGGTCTTTGAATACATGGAGCAGATGTATGTGACCCATCAACTCCTCTGTTTGTAAAAGCCTTTAACACCTTAATTGGCTCATTGCGCCAAATTTTAAGAGGGTAGTAGTCATAGTTTTCAGCATCTTTTACCAAATGGTATATTTTTTCGTAACTCCTCATTAGTCGCTTGGTAACCGGAACTGGCTTACCATTTGTCTTATGAAAAATGATCTCATTCACACATTTAAATAAACCCTCTTCATAAAGTCGAAGGACAAGCATATTTGAAATGAGTGGTGAATACCCTTTGAAACCATACTCACCAAAGTTTAAGAAAAATGACCCTCTTGGCTTTAGTACTCTATGAACTTCTCTAAAATGCACCATCAAATTTTCAACAAACTCCTCTGGTGTTTTTTCATGACCCAATTCTAGTTTTTCATCTGTTGTATTACCATATAATCTTACATCGTAATACGGACAAGATGTCATGCAAGTTTGAATTGACTCATCTTCGACCTCCTCCATTTTTTCAGAGGACTTATTGTACAACTGATAAGTTGAATCCAAGTTTTCAGGTACAATAATTTTTAGGTCTTTTTCTTCATCCCTCTCATGTTTAAATTTATTATAGTTATTTAATAAATTTTCCGCGTTAGAAGGAGTGATTTCACCAGCAATGATTTTGTTTACCAACCCTAAGTTTACCAACTCCGTATTTCCATTC
>CAIJME010000391.1 GCA_903821625.1 uncultured Sphingobacteriales bacterium
GTGGTTTGTATGATATTACCCATTTGTTCAACATCTGACAGCTCTATTACTTCAAGACGATCTTTGTATAATTCTTGATAAATAGGTATGGGAGCAGTTGCTGAAAGAATAATTATTTTCTTGTTTGGGGGTGGTGGGTTATTCAGAATATAATGCAATGTATTTTGATCTCTTATGTCTTTGATATAGTACTTGCTATTCAGAAGATCAATTAGATTACTATCTGGCTTTACTTTTGCTATTAAATCTACTAGTTCCTCAGGGTCCCCTTCGAATGTTGGTGTGCGGTGGCAAATTCCTGGTTCAGAAGACGCAAGTTGTTGAATGTATTTTAGCAGTGGCTTGAATAATTTGTCTCCCACCAGCTGAACCTTTACTAAGTCACTAATCTGTGCGATTTGTATTGGTAATATTGTTTCAAGTGGATCCTCGTCAAAAATAATGGTTGAATGTGAATGATTGATGTGTAGTGCTCTTGTGTGTGTCGTCAGCACCGTGTTTTCTGTTACTTGTGATTCTTCTAATTGTTTTAAGTATTGGGCTGCTGTTATTATATCATCTTGATGGTATTCCCAACTATTTTTGCCACTTGCTATATCATAAATCATAGCAGTTGCTTTTTGAAGCATTCCAGCACCATACAGGTAGTGTAAGCGAATATTAAGTTTTTTATCCTTGAAAAGGATTGAATTCGGACTCAATACATTTTTTACCTTCATCCTATTTCGTACTTCATTTTTCAATGAATGGGTAGGAAATGCTAATGTTGCATTTACTTGCGTAATCAATTCCGTTTTTCCAATTGCAGTGGGAACCTTAAACAAGTATACTTTTTCATCATTTTCTTTTTCAAATGCTTCTTGGAATCTTTGTTTAAATGTCTTTTCTGCCAATGCTAGCGGTGTTAATACTATTGGTTTAATTAATTCAATTTTTCCTCTAACATCAATAACTGAGCTATACAGATCATGTAAATCAGCATCCTCATCATGCTCCGAGAATTTGTAGATGGGTACGGCGCGATAGGCTACTTTTTTTACATAGGTAATGATGTTAAAGTTGTTTTCAGAATAATCGGTCTTCCCTTCCTGATTATATTTTGTCATAGTTTCATTCATGAGCTTTTGACCTCCTTTAATATGAATGAAGTTTGTAGCTAGGCCGAAAAGTTGCATGTGGCTTAGCCATTTTCCATCCAGAAAATCTTTTAAGATTCTAATTCGTTCTTTTGCTTTTATCCAATTTATACTTGGTAGGGTTTTCCCCATAATGGTTATAGGGGTTGGGGGGATGTTTGGTAAAAAAGGATAATTTCTATTAGTATTAAATAGAAATTCACTATTTTCTCCATTATAATCGGAAATTAGTCCCTCTGGGATATATCGGCTACGCCCTTTGTCTCCAGTTATTACAGCGATAGCTGCGCTATCAATTAATGATTGAATTGATATTGGTTCATTATGAAGGACTACCGCCTCTTTTCCTCCGAAAAATATTCTTGCAGCATTCTTACAACAAACATCAGCATGTGGAACCAATTGTAGAAGTCCTTTATAAATCAATTCTCTGAGTTCAGGATTTGTAATAGGTTCATCTACAAACAAGACAATTCTAAATTTAGGATTTGAAATTGTACTTGAAAATGATGAATACCACAATTGTGGATTGATACCATTTGATTTGAGTTTATCAACGGTTTCCTCTACGGTATAATCACCAGAATCAAAATCTAAACCAATCACTTGAGTGCTGGTCCAATTTTGATTGGTAATACTAGTATTATATGTTCCTCCAAACCAAGTGTGACTATTAGGACCTGAGACCATGTTTGCAAATTCATTTATGGTTATACCAGTTGGAACATTAATTCCTTTTAAGTGATCACTCATTTCAATTGAGTTTTTTTTAGGTTTACTACTAACCCACTTCGGGTTAAAAGTAATTTGATAAGTTTTTGTCATACGTTTTTATTTATAAATATGTCAGAAAACTCCTTTTCCCATTTTTAGCCAAAAATTTTAAAAAAATTTTGAACGGGATATTGACTGGGCTCCGGTAGGTAGGATTTTGTCCTATATGCTTTGGGATACCGTAGGCGGGGGGGGGTATTTTTGAATGAAAATCTAAGTTTTGTGAAAATATTTTTTATTTTTCAACCAAAATATATGATCATATCAAAATTATAATTACCTTTGTCGAAGAATTATGAAAAACATGTCAGAAAAATCTAATAATAGCATAGAAAGTGTTGAAGACCTACTCTTTAAGAGTGGTTGTATTTTAGATGGTATTTCGACTGCTCAGGATAAATTGTTAGAACTAAGGAATAAGCCTTATTCAATAGGAAGAAGATTGCCTGGAACTGAAGAATCTTTTGTTTCAGTTTTGAATGATACATATACGGAGATAGAAAAGGAAATATTTGATTATCAATTATTTATTCAATCTACCCTGAATCGGACGTTAAGTAGTTTCAACGAAACCGAAACGGTAGCTAAATTTCTACTTCAAGGCATGGGTTATTTGGTAAGAGGCGCAAGGTTATTAGATGTTTTAAACCTTAAATATCATTATACCTCCAGCAAGTCTAAAATTAATGATGAAGTATATGAAATGTTGCGAATCTATTTTACTTCAGATTCAGGTAAAAGAGTCAGAAGTCTTAGTAAGAACATGGGGAATATCAGAACCAAAAATGATATAATAGGATCTAAAATTTTAACCATGCTTGGCTATACTCATGTAGAACTAAATAAAAATTATAAACAAAAATTTGATTTCACTGCTCGACTTGGGTACGAAATATTTGAAATTGATGTTAGATCTTTAGATCGAACGAGTTTGATAGAGACATACACATTTGTTTACTTATGGCAATTTTATAAAAAGGTCAGGTGAACCTTTTTTTTGACCAAAAATAAATTTCAACCAAAATAAATGACAGAATATGGTAGAAAACACAAAAACAGAAAAGAATGGTCAGCATCCATTTACAGAAAAGCAGTTAGAGTTATTAAAGGAAGTACGCGAATTAAAGCTAAGTATGTCAGACTTAATTGGATTTAATTCCTTGGATGATAACAAGTATAGTCATTTGATAATAAGTGGGCCACCCGGATTGGGGAAAACACATTTCGTGAAAACCTTATTCAAGGAACGTGGGATTAATGGTATTCCAATTAGCGGATCTGTTTCATTATATGCACTAGGTATTAGACTAGCTATATTAAATACTATCCGTGACCCTAATGAAATTACGTATGTACATGTCGATGATTCAGACGTGATTTTCAAAGATGAAGAGTCTTGCAACATTTTCAAACAGGTTTTATTCGATGACCAAGAGTTCATATATGAGAAAAATGTTAGGCGCTTGTTATCAAGTCTCGATGAGTCACACAGATTAGCAGTTGAATCACATATGACTGAAGATAGCATTGGATTTCGGATATCGTTAAAAAATGTTGTATTCATCATAACCACTAATGTGCCATTACCAACGGACAAACAAATTTTCAAGCTATTGGGTAAAAATGGCTTAGCTGGTATAAAAGTCCATCGAAATGCTATTCGTAGCAGGTGTCGATATCGTGATCTAAGTTTTGATGATTCGAAACGCTGGGCATGGATTGCAGATGCGTTTATTAAAGAAAAGTACCCAAGCGAAGAAGAAGAAAATTTAATAACATCAATGCTTGCATTTTTATGGGATTATCGTTCAGAAATGAATGAGCATAGTATTCGTACAGCTGAGAAAATGTTATTGATAGCTCAAAATGATCCCATTAATTATTTTCAAACTTGGAAAAATGAATTTTTATGAAATCAGTATCACAACTAAAACTTCAGGAAGAACTTGAAAGGGTAATGGATTCGCCTTTCATGGATAGGACAGATGCACAAATAGATGGTCAAATAAAATTAAGTGAGATATATCGGGACCGATATCAAGGCGTGCAACCAACATCACTTGAAAAGTACAATGATCCTATGTACCGCAATTGTAAACTTACCATGGATCAGGCAATAGAAATAAGGCAGAAGTATATTCCTGGTGTATATGGAAAGAAACGGCTAGCCGCAGAGTATGAAGTTAGTAAATCAGTAATAACTAGAATTTTAAACAATCAATCATGGAAAACAAAATAATCGGAATCAGTTTGGACGAGTTACAACGACTTATGCAAACAACAATAAGAGGTGAAATTGAGTCACTTCTTCAAATGCCTGTAACTGGGAATGGAATTCAGGATGAGTTATGGGATAGAAAAAAAGCAGCAGAGTTCTTGGGGATTTCTGAGCAAACAATTACAAAGCTGTATTTACAGGGCCGTATAAACGGTCAAAAAAGTGGCAGAAAA
>CAIJME010000392.1 GCA_903821625.1 uncultured Sphingobacteriales bacterium
CAGATCTTAATAAAAATATTCCAGACTCATCTTATCAGGAACTAAAAAAACGTTTTTATAGCTATAAAGGCGGCAAAATGTTTATACCACCGAGCATTCAAGGCACATTGGTATTCCCAGGACTTACAGGTGGTGGTGAATGGGGTGGTCCATCAGTTGATCCAGAAAGTGGCATCTTATATATCAATGCAAACGAATTACCCTGGATCGTTACCATACAAGATAACCGGTTGAAAAAAGTCGAAAATACAGCTCAGGTAAATCTTGAAGCTGGAAAGTTTTTGTACACTCAAAATTGCCAAGGCTGTCATGGTGTTGACTTAAAAGGTTCTGGTAACTTCCCCGCTTTGCTTGATCTGAATAAACGATACAAAGAGGCCGATTTCAAAAACCTGATTACTTCAGGAAGAAGAATGATGCCGGCATTCAAAAATCTGACTGAAGCAGACAAGACTGCCATAGCATCCTACCTTTTAAATATTGAAAGCAAGCAAAAAGACAAATATACCCCTGTAGTCAAAAAAATTCATCCATTTTACGATCCTCCATACAGTTTGGCAGGCATCAAGCAATTTCTTACACTAGAAGGTTACCCAGGTATTAATCCGCCATGGGGTACTCTGCAAGCTATAGATCTGAATAACGGAAAGGTTGTTTGGAAACAAACGCTGGGCGATCACCCCGACATGAAGGCCAAAGGAATACATTCAGGTACAGAAAACTGGGGAGGATCTGTAGTAACAGCAGGAGGCCTGGTATTTATTGCAGCAACCAGCGATGAAATGTTTAGAGCCTACAATAAAAAAACCGGCAAATTACTGTTTGAAACCAAACTACCTGCTGGCGGCTTTGCTACACCAGCTGTTTATAGTATCAAAGGTAAACAGTATGTTGTTATTGCCTGTGGTGGTGGCAGAATGAAAACCAAAGCATCAGATACTTATGTGGCATTTACCTTGCCTGACTGATGAAATTTATTAGAAAACCAACGAATTGCACTTGAATAAAGAGATAACCAAAAAAATAATTGAAATCCGATATGAACTTACGTCAATACTTATTTATTACACTTTTTTTAGCATCATCAAGCCTTGCACTAGCCCAAAAAGTAAGCATTAGCAAAGAAACTTTAATTGCCCTAACTCCAAAATGGGAAGGCGAACGTTTTCCTGATGGGCGCCCAAGGGTATCGGATGATTTAATACAACGCCTGAAATCTGTCACTTTAGAACAGGCTTGGTCTGTATTAAAAGGTGAAGGATATACTCATCAGCTAGAACAGGGATGGGAAAACATTCATGCGGGCCAGGTTTTGGTAGGACGCGTACTTAGTGCCCAATACATGCCGCTACGCCCCGAAATTCGTAAAGAATTAGAGAAAGAAGGCGTAAAAGATGGCCGCATCGGCGATATGGTTTCATGGCCAATAGACCTACTCCAGAAAGGTGATGTGTATGTAGCAGATTCTTATGGCAAACACAATGACGGTCCTATTATCGGAGATAATCTGGCAACCTCCATAATCACGAAATCAGGTAATGGTGTGGTATTTAATGGCACTGTTAGGGATATGGAAGGCCTTCGTACTATTCCAGGCTTTACCTCTTTTTTTAGAGGCAGCCACCCTTCTTACCAACAGGAAATGATGATTACAGGAATCAATGTTCCTATTCGTATCGGCCCGGTAACGGTTATTCCCGGAGATATCGTTTTAGGCAAACAAGATGGAGTGATGTTTATCCCCCCGCACCTGGTAGAGAAAGTGGTCAAAGCGGGTGAATTAGTACAGCTGAAAGATCAGTTTGGTCATCAACGCTTAAAAGAAGGAAAATATACCCCAGGGCAGATTGATGGTAAGTGGACTCCAGAAATCGATAAAGACTTTGCTGCCTGGTTAGAAACAAAAAATAAAAAATAAGCTATTCATTTACAAATACTTACAATTATATGCTGTTGAAAAATAAAACTGGCCTAAAACTGATTTTTTCAATTTTAGTGTTCAGTGGGATACTTGACATTCATGCTCAGGAATTAAAAAATTCTGATTTTTTAAAAAATACGGTTCTAATCAAAGCCTCAAAGATAGAACCCCATCCAGAGTGGGCAATCATGCAGCGTCATTTAATGAAAACGATTGAGGAGGCAGCACCACAATACGTCAAAAAATTCACTCAAAAAGATGGAACTCCATACGGGAAAGGCCCCTATGATGATGTTTATGAGATGTTTTTCAATTGGCCCGAAATGTATGCCATGGGTGGAAGTGAGTATCTATTTGAAACTGCACTTAAAAGTTATAACGCTATCACATTAAACGGTTCTGCGTATGTCAAAGATTCGATCGATTATAATCATCAACTCTATAAAGAATTTCCTAGAAAAGATGATTGGTTTCATATTTCAGAAGGCATTACCTTATTTTACAACCTAGGTTTAGGCGATCCTAAACTTTCTGAAAATGTAAAACGTGCCAAACGATTTGC
>CAIJME010000393.1 GCA_903821625.1 uncultured Sphingobacteriales bacterium
GGCAGACCAGCAATCTCCGAGATAAAAAGTAGTGTCGGGTATGGAACTATATCTCGCTATTGCAACATCCAAAAACTCTTCCATCTGATCAATTCCTGCATAACGTAAATCGGAATATTTACTTTTTAAATATCCACACAAATCGCCATGTCCACAACCAAGATCCAGAACAGAAAGTCCGCTCATATCCCCTATCTGAGATAAAATCTCAAAACGGATATTCTGGTTTTCATCAGATATCCACCCAAGTGCCCCAGTACTTCCTGTACCAAACATTTGGATACGTTCCTGATGAAAACGATAAATAATTGATCTGTCGACAAAATCCATTTTAAACAATTTTTCCTTCTTTACCGAATTCTTTACGAATACCCTCGATGATATCTTTCTTTAAAATTATATTGCTACCCCTTTTAAGGGCCTTCATAGAGCTATACCTACTAACATTAATTATCGCTCCTCCTGCCAATTCATATTTTATTGCTATTTCATCAAGGTCAAAATCTTCCTCTAAAGTACTTTCTTCTGAAAATACTTGTTTCCACAGACGTTTACGTTGCTCAGGACCCGGAATTGGAAAATAAATCATTGACTGAAAACGGCGCGAAAACGCATCATCAAGATTCGCTTTAAGATTGGTTGCCAGAATCACTACACCTGGAAAATCTTCTACACGTTGCAAAAGATATGAAACTTCCTGATTTGCGTGCCGGTCGTTGGAGCTGCTAGTTTGTGTACGCTTACCAAATAAAGCATCAGCCTCATCAAAAAACAGAATCCAATTCTTATTTTCCGCTTGATCAAATACATTAGCCAGATTCTTTTCTGTTTCACCAATAAATTTAGAAACTACCATTGAAAGATCTATACGATAAACATCTAAGCCAGATGATTTTCCTAAAAGACTAGCTGTCAATGTTTTACCTGTTCCAGGCGGGCCATAAAATAAAGTTCGAAAACCGGGTTTAATCTTCTTATTCATCCCCCAGTCATTCATTAATGTAGGACCGTAATCTATCCAGTCTCTTATTTCATTAACCTCGGTAAGGATATTCTCCTCCAGCACAAGATCGCTCCAGTCAAGAGTTGTAATTATTAATTTAGCAGGAAAATTAATACCATAATCAGGTTTATGCGAAACGCCACTTGTGAAATAACTCAAATATTCAGGTGCCATAGTTATAACACCACTTAAAAAAGGCTCATTTGGCTGCGTATGAAGCAGATCCAGTATTTTAAATTTTCTAAAAAAATGGTCTTCGCTAAAAAGACTTATCAGATTAAGTCTCTTCTCAAGATTAATTCCGGCAATTATAAATGCTGCAGTTTCGCCGGTTGGAATAAAACCTCCATGATTTTGTCCTTTTATACCCCCTATTTCTGTAAAACCACGGTCGTAAGTTGAGTTTTTAATAAAAAAAATATCTAATAAATGAGGCTGAATATGTGGTGCAAGTGCTAGAGCAAGAATTATTCTCTCATCGAAGCTCATGTGATAATAATCAACAATATTACTATAAACAGAATCCTCGGCTACAAGTTCAGGTAAAGGAATAGTATAGATATCCGTATATTCTGAATCTTGTGAAAAATATAATTTCATTCGAGTGTCTATTACAAGGGCAAGCCATCGCATTTCTTTTGCTAACACTTCGGCATTTGATTTTAAAGGCGTTAAATCCATTCTACATATATAAATTCAGGCATCCATGAAGTTTTAATCATTCCCAATCCCCATGGTAAAGTATTCAATAATACATCATAACCCCTACTTTCCACTTTAAGATTCCAGTTTTCTTCAATTCTTGACAAAGCCCCATCTCTTTGCAAGAACGAAGACTGAAAGCTTTCAGGCGAGGTATTCTTAAGTTTGTCCCATTGCACCAGTATAGCATTTAAAAGCTCTGCAGAAACAGCTATTTCATTTTCTGTCATTTCTATACCCGCACTGACAGGCTCATCAATAGGTATATTACAAAGAATTTTGTTTAGAACCAATTCATATTCCTCATTATTTTGAGTTCCAAATGCAAGGTATTGTAACAAATGGACAGCCCGGTGCCTTAGTTCATCTGTTTTGAAATCTCCATTTTCAAACATATTAAGCCGGTTAAAATAGGTGCTCAAAAATGGATGTAAAATAACAAGACCTGCATTATGAATATAAATGGAATCCTTATCAGATAAAACATCATCTACAGATTTCTTTTTTTCTTTTTGTTGCTGCTCTCTTAATTCTTCTTTTAATTGTTTTCGCTCAGTTTCTTTTAGTTGATTAAGGTCTGTATTTAATAACCTCTCAAATAAGGATTTTTCTGATTTTTTAAGAGCAGTGTTTAGATCATA
>CAIJME010000394.1 GCA_903821625.1 uncultured Sphingobacteriales bacterium
ATCTCGCTCCACGATCTTTGCGCGCACTCTGATCTTCCCACCACGCATACCTTCACTATAATTGCTGAAATCTGCCATGCCACCCATCTGAAAATCAGGAAGCAGGTCTGGTCGATTACCCTTCAAAACTTCAATGGAAGCATCAATCAGTTCCATAAAATTATGAGGCATGATCTTGGTTGCCAAACCAACAGCAATACCGTCGGCACCCTGGGCAAGTAATAGGGGGAATTTAACAGGAAGCGTAACCGGCTCCTTATTTCTACCATCATAACTACTCTGCCATTCCGTTGTATCCGGATTAAAAACAACTTCAATAGCAAATTTAGATAATCTGGCTTCGATGTAACGGGGAGCTGCCGCAGAATCACCGGTTATTGGGTCGCCCCAATTTCCTTGTGTATCAATCAGTAAATTCTTTTGTCCAATCTGAACCATGGCATCACCGATCGATGCATCACCATGAGGATGATACTTCATCGTATTACCAATAACGTTGGCCGCCTTATTGAAGCGGCCATCATCCATTTCTTTTAGCGAATGTAAAATACGGCGTTGAACAGGCTTTAGTCCATCATGTATATGAGGTACCGCACGATCCAGGATCACATAGGAGGCATAATCTAAAAACCAGTTTTCATATAAACCAGAAAGTGATATGACATTATGTAAACCTTCCGTATTTATATTTTCGCCTTCCGTATTTTCTATTTCTTCACTCATTCTAATAAGGATGTATTATCGAGTTGTAAATATAAGTTATCGCGCGAAAATGTTAGCGGGAAGTTTTTAACAGGTCTTAATAATCTTACAATACAAACGAATATGATCCATGTCTTAGTTAATGATTGACCTATCAATTCTTCTTCACAAAAACCAGCTCTACCCTACGATTAGCCTGGCGACCATCATCTGTCCCATTGTCGGCCACTGGCTGGGTATACGACTTACTGACAGCAGTTATCCTTATTTTTTCTTCCATCAAGTTGTTAACTGCGTCAATAACGGCCTTGTTTCTGCGTGCCGAAAGATTATAATTATAATCTAGGCTACCTTTAATATCGGTATGGCCGGAGATATTCAATGTAAAATACTGTTGTTGCTTTTTGAAGATTTCAACGGCTTCGCGAAGTTTGATCATTTCAGACTCTTTAACTTCCGATTGATCAAAATCAAAAAGTATAACAATAGTTGATAGTTCTATCCAAGCAGACTTACTGTTAACATTCACCTGTGTTGCTACAGCAGGAGGCATAATTTTTGATGCTGTTTTTTGAGACACAGGTATTTCAGCAGGTTCTGCACGCTTTTCAACAGAAAAAGGATCTTTCGCAGTCTTACTCACAGCCTGGGCTTGAATAGCTGTCTTTGACCATTCTTTTTTATAGGCTTCTGGCAAAATCTCTTCCAGCTTTTTCCCTTGCAGGATCAGGTTTGGATCAATCACGTTGCTCAGATCTGGATATTCAGTAAACCCAGGTTGCTGAACATCTTTTTTAGACATTAGACTTCGATCTTCAATAAAGACACCTGAATCGTAGATATTGTCAGCAACATCAGCAAGAATGATTTTTAAACGATATTTTTTATACGGCGTAACATAAGCTTGGGCAATAAGCTTGTTAGTAATTCCATCATAGCGAAGATTACGGTATAAATTTGGATCCAATTTTTTCATCAACTCAGCATCTGGCTGAATTACAACTTGATCACCTGCTGCTGGTCTGGAAACAGTAAAAATAGACCCAATTCCACGCAAAACTCTACCCGTAAGAGTTCCCTTAAAGGCTGATTTCAATGGTTCCTGTCTTTTGATAGTAACCTGTTTATACAGGTTATTATCAATGAAATGCTCTGAATTAGTCTTGAAATTAACAGTATTAATACTGACAGGAACTTGAGTGCCCGGAATTAATGCAATATTTTCGGAAGTGCTATCATCAGATATAATGAAAGCAAAAACATCATTATAAGGTGAGTCAACATATTCGGGATATTCATCCGAACCAAACTGATAATTAAACTGAATACTATTATCCAAAGGAACAAAATCAAACTCAATACTACATATATCGTACAATTTCCCCTTAATTATTCCCGCCAAATCCTGATCTGCCTCAGGCTTCATCACATCTCCAAAAGTTGAGCTCTGGTTATGAGAATTATTATAACCGGCAATATTATAGGAGTTTCCCGACGACAAGATCAATCCCTTTTGCAGTTTCAGAACATTCCCCGTACTTGTAAAAGATAAAGTAGAGAGGGGGTAACCTTTGACCTTAATATTACCTACTACTACGCCCTGCCCAGTAAAATTCTTTTTAACCCAATCATCTACTTTGACGGAGGATAATTTGATCTGCGAATAGCTAATTTCAACAAATAGCAACAAAGAAAAGAGGAGATATACATATTTTTTCATCGTCAATTTATCTTTCGCGGAGGAGAGTTTCTTTATCAAATACGCCCTACTTTAATATACAATTTACGATTATTTTTGCAGTCTCGTTTCTTCAAAAGCAAATGGAAGTAAAGTTTTTATTCCAGTTGTTCGAATAATCGCTCCATTGAGGCAATAAAATAGAACGTTGATTGGATGGGATTGCTTTTTTTCATACTCTGCCATTACCTGAAGGCAGGCACCACAGGAAGTAACGGGTTCTTTGATTAAAAACTGAGCGGTTTGGGCCGTAATGGCCATACTTAATATCTTATCATCCGGATAAGTTGTACCGATCAAAAAAAGGGCAACACGCTCAGCACAAAGCCCCGAAGGATAGGCCACATTTTCTTGGTTACTCCCATAAACAATTCTACCACTTTCCAGCTGCACTGCAACCCCAACTCTGAAACCAGAATAAGGCGAATGAGAATTGCTCATCGCTTTTTTGGCCTCAATACAGAGAATCTGATCCTGGCTATTTAATTCATCCAGCGAATTATATTCATCAAAGGAAATGGAGATGTTTCTTTTTTGCATAGTTCAATCTGTCAACAATTCGGCTACCGCTTCCTGAGGCTCTTCTTCGCCGACAAAATCAACCTCCACCCGAAGGTTTTTGATGATATGTTGCTGCCTATCGGGAGTATTTTTACCCATATAATATTCTAACAAGTTCTTAATACTTTGTTCTTTTGACAAAATCACAGGATCAAGGCGAATATCCTTACCTATAAATAGCTCGAATTCTACTGGAGATATCTCTCCCAACCCTTTAAATCGAGTTATTTCAGGTTTATTACCCAATTTCCTGATGGCCCGCTGCCTTTCCTCATCACTATAACAATAAATAGTTTCCTTTTTATTGCGCACCCTAAAGAGTGGGGTTTGAAGAATTGAAACATGTCCTGCTTTTACAAGATCAGGAAAGAACTGAAGAAAAAATGTCATCAGCAATAAGCGGATATGCATTCCATCCACGTCTGCATCGGTAGCAATCACAATGTTATTGTAGCGTAAATTATCAAGCCCGTCTTCAATATTCAGGGCATGCTGTAGCAGATTGAATTCCTCATTCTCATACACCACTTTTTTGGTTAGGCCGTAGCAGTTGAGTGGTTTTCCTTTTAAACTAAATACAGCTTGAGTCATCACATCACGCGATTTCGTTATAGATCCACTTGCTGAGTCTCCCTCGGTGATAAACAAGGTTGTATCTTGCTTACGCTCGTGGTTATCTTCAAAATGTACCTTGCAGTCTCTTAATTTTTTATTGTGCAGCGATGCTTTTTTTGCCCGTTCGTTGGCTAATTTTTTGATTCCGGCAATGTCTTTACGCTCACGTTCCGATTGAAGTATCCGTTTTAAAAGCGAATCAGCATCTGCAGGGTGCTTGTGTAAATAATCATCTAGAGCCTTCTTGATAAAATCATTAATAAAGGTACGTACCGATGGGCCATCAGGAGCAATATTCTGTGAACCTAGCTTAGTTTTAGTTTGTGATTCAAACACAGGTTCCTGTACTCTGATTGATATAGCTGATACGATTGAAGCCCTAACATCTGAAGCATCAAACTCCTTTTTGTAAAATTCACGAATTGTTTTAACAACGGCCTCCCTAAATGCCGCTTGATGCGTTCCTCCCTGAGTGGTATGCTGACCATTCACAAAGGAATAATATTCCTCACCATATTGTTGTCCATGGGTCATAGCAACTTCTATATCATCACCAATGAGGTGGATGATCGGGTAGCGAAGGGTCTCCGTATCCGTATTTCGGGTCAGCAGGTCGTATAGTCCTCTTTCCGAGAAAAATTTAGTGCCGTTAAAGTTGATCGTCAAACCTGAATTTAGGAACACATAGTTCCATATCATGCTTTCTACGAATTCGGGGATATAGCGATAATTTCTGAAAATGGTTTCATCAGCGTAAAAAACTACTGCTGTTCCATTTCGCTGAGTAGTTTCAGTTTCAGGAAGATCATTTATGAGTATCCCCTGTTCAAATTCCGCCTTTTTTGTACGTCCGTCACGATACGACTGAACCATGAAATTGGATGACAAAGCATTTACTGCCTTAGTACCCACACCATTTAAACCTACAGATTTTTGGAATGCTTTTGAGTCGTATTTACCACCGGTATTGATCTTGGAAACGCAATCAATCACTTTTCCAAGTGGAATTCCTCGGCCATAATCACGTATAGACACCTTTTTATCACTCACTGTGATCTCGATGGTCTTGCCTGAACCCATCACGAATTCATCGATTGAGTTATCCAGTATCTCTTTTAGTAAAACATAGATTCCATCGTCATAGGCCGATCCATCACCAAGCTTACCGATATACATGCCTGGCCGTAGCCTGATATGCTCTTTCCAGTCGAGAGAACGAATACTATCATCACTATATTCTAATTCAGCCATTTTGTACTTTTTTATTTCAATTGAAGCAATTACAAATTTAAAATTTAGATCTGCATACTGCCTGCATAGATTTCAACATTTAAACACCTTTGTAAACAAAAAGAGCCCTGATTAAAATCAAGGCTCTTAAAAATTATAGATCTATTGCTTAAATTTTTCGAAGTCTGATGATGCGAAGGTGATGCATTAACTTAATTATAGGATAAGAGGGATCAAATTCATACCATTTTAAAGCAAAATTTACATTATTTGGCTTTTTATGATGATTATTCTGAAACAATTCACCCAGCATCAGAAAGTCTAATGGCAATGAATTCTTACTGTGGTCATCATTATCATAATTAGAATAACCGTATTTATGACCGCACCAGTTAACTACTGCACCATGAATTGGTCCCATTAAAAAATGGATGGGTAGCAATAAGAACATCCACCAATATTCAGCAAATTGTATGTAAAAAGTAATATAGAACACAATAAAAATTGAACGGGTGATCCATAAATCGCCGATACGATCAATCAAGGGCCAAGTTGGATAATTGTCTCGAAATGCTTGCTCCGGTTCTATTTTAAACCTCACATAATCCAAATAAATATTTTTAGTCTGGATCATCATACCAAGCACATCTTTAAAAAAATGCGGCGAATGAGGATCTTTCTCCGTATCGCTGTAGGCATGATGCATCCGATGCATAATTGCATAAGCACGAGGATTTAAAAACGAAGAACCCTGTGCGAGGAATGTTGACATGTAGAAAAATTTTTCCCAAAAAGGGCTCATTTTGAACATCTTATGAGAAGAATAGCGGTGAAGGAAAAATGTTTGAAAAAACAGGGACAAAAACCAATGACAAAGAAAGAAAATTAAAATAACCATAATATAGATAGCGCTTTGGTTTTAAAGCGTGTGAAAATAAACAAATTTACTTGTTAAAAAATTGAAGAAATGTCATGTTATGCTGACTCAAGAGCCTACCTGCCAAAATCATCCTGCAGCCTTATAATGTCTGATTCATCCGAAGGATTGGATACATCTGTATGTTGCCAGATTTCTGCAACCAAGCCCCAATCATTTAAACCCACCAATCTGTGGCGCTCGCCCTGTTGTAAAACAATTCGTTCTCCCGGATGATATGACCTCAATTCGGTTTCCTCATCTGTTAAACTTTTTACAACTCCAACTGTTCCCTGAATTACTTGCCAGATTTCGGCCCTACGATGATGGTATTGCCAAGAGAGGCGCTTATTGGGAGAGACAATTAAAAACTTAGGGCTAAGTTTACCTGAGATCTTTAAGTTTTCGATTTCTATTGCGTCAAAATACGTATTTGCAAATTTTTGTGCCTGATGTTCATCGATCACAAAAAAACCACCCCAGGGCCGATTTAGATCTTGCTGAACAATATTAAAGCCGTTTTTTTCTAAACTTTCCTTTGCTTCAAGGAATATTCTCACTTCTTGTGTTGAATCCATTTCATGCAATAATAATTGTAATGCATGAAAAATCCAATTTGAATAGCCTATAAATAAAAACAAATGAAGGATTACTGAATCATGCCGACCGAAATCTTCCAAAAACCAGCTTCTTTGATCTCTACATCCAAAACCTGGTTAGAGATGGTTATTCGAAGCCTCAACGGATATACAACATCCATCAATTGAATGGACTCACCTCTGCCTGATTTTGAGATTTGACGGGTTAGATTATAATTGCCAGCGGTTGCTAAAACCTCTGATATCTCTGCGCCAGGCAATACTTCTCCCCTAATCAGACCAGAACCTCCGCTAGCATTAAGCACCTCGATCTGCACACTATTTTCTGTGCCTCTTAACTCTTTCCTAACATCGACCTTGGTCATATATTGACCCTTTTCATAAATCGTAAATTGCTTTACCGACTTTTCTGGTCTTTCTTTTTTTTGAGCTTGCACGCAAAGAGATAAACATACGATCACTGCAATACAAAGTAATTTGAAAATTTTCACAGCTTACAAATTAATGTATTTAAATATATCGATAAAAAATATGAAAAACATCC
>CAIJME010000395.1 GCA_903821625.1 uncultured Sphingobacteriales bacterium
AGGCAGGGATTACATCTGAATAGAGCTTAAAAAAATTAATTAAATTTAAAGCAAATGTCATCCCGAAACCTGCCCTTTAGCAGGTGAGAGACCTTCATAGAATTCGCACGAATTTATTTAAAACCTAATTAAATAGTAAAAAAATGCTACACAAGCGCTAATATTTCTTTCTATTAAAAGCGGTTCAGTGAATGAACGATTGGATAAACTTTGATATAAATTTTCCTGTGCCTGGATTTAGCTACCATCCTTAGATGAATAATAATTGTAAACATAGTTTTCAAAATCCTCAAAAATTTCACCTTTAATAGTCTCATTTGAGCACTTTTTATATCTTTACTGTTCCTAACAAATAATAAAATATTCCATGACTAATGTTCTGATTATCTATACCGGTGGAACAATCGGTATGATTAATGATCCAAAATCGGGGGTACTTGTACCTTTCAATTTTGAGCAGATCACAGATCATGTGCCCGAGCTTAAGAGGTTGAAATATCAGTTTAAAGTCCATTCATTTGATCCATTGATCGATTCTTCAAATATGAGCCCCGAGGTTTATAAAGAACTTGCTCAACTGATCAAAAAGGAATATGATCATTACGATGGTTTTGTTGTGCTTCACGGTTCAGACACCATGTCCTACACTGCATCGGCTTTGAGTTTTATGATTGAAAACTTAGGTAAACCAGTAATTTTTACAGGTTCGCAGCTTCCTGTCAATGGAATTCGTACAGATGCCAAGGAAAATTTGATTACGGCTCTAGAAATCGCAGCAGAAAAACGGAAAGGAAAAGCCATAGTTCCTGAAGTTTGCATCTATTTTGATTATAAACTTTTTAGGGCTAACCGTTCCTTCAAATACAATTCAGAGAAGTTTGAAGCCTTCAGATCTCCAAACTACCCCATTCTTGCCGAAGCTGGTGTTTATCTGAAGTTCAATAAGAATGTCATCCTGAAACCAAGTGTAGAACCGGTCAAATTTCATACTAAACTGGATAGTGCCATTGGGATTCTGAAACTATATCCAGGTATTAGTCCGGCAATAGTGAAGTCAGCTCTTTCGGCAGAATGCAAGGCAGTGATTATGGAAACCTTCGGCTCAGGCAATACATCTACTCAAAAATGGTTTCTTGATTTGTTGAAGGAAGCAATAGATGGAGGAAAGCTGATCTTAAATATCTCGCAGTGCAAGGTAGGAACTGTAGAGCTTGGCCGCTACGAAACCAGCAGGAAACTTCTGGAAATGGGTGTGGTAAGTGGTTTTGACATGACCTTTGAGGCTGCTGTTACCAAGCTGATGTACCTTTTGGGAAATGTAAGAAGTAATAAAAAAATTGCTGAATACCTTGAAACTGATCTGCGCGGCGAACTTACTGCTTATTAAAAGCATGCTTTGCCGATTCTAAATAAGAACAATTTCCTCAGTATGATTTTGAAAATGAATGTTTTCTTTCATTCCACCTATGCCATTTCTTATTCTTTATCACACTTTATGCGGGTAAAATAGTGCAAATTTTTTATTAGGTTTTATCATGAATAACAGGTGCAGTTATAGTGTATTTTAAAAAGTATAACTGACTTATTCCTTTTTTATATAAAAAGTTTATGTTAGCTATTACTGGCATTTATAATGGGTTATAAATACTTATTTCTTCACGTACAGGTATTTATTTATGTAACATAATAACTCCGTATAAAACAAGAGCCGCAATTAATGAGTTAGCAATAATTTCACGTATATTTTGTCCTTGCAATGCCGCAGAAAGGAAATAACCTATACCTATACACCCTATTATTATTCTAATTTTTATGAATATGCCGCTGGCTAAAAGATCTTTTTTTATAATGATACGAATCAGCAGGTAGAATGCAACAATTATTAAAACAGGCAATATGATGTTTATAATTATTTCCATAATATTATTTTGTTTAATACATATTTAAATATATACATCGTTTGTTAAAGTATTTAATTGGTCGTAGTTGTGCAATATTCTGAAAAACATGCCGCTACACAAAGCGCAAATGCAGGGGGTAATTCTATCGTCATTGCACAAATACCCCCACAGGCAAAAAATTTAAGATTCCAACAATCAGGGCTTGTTGGTGCGTCCATTGACTCCGCCGAAGTTTTCATACTTGTATTATTCTTAGACTTCGCATTTCGTATTAAATCTAATGTATTCGCATAAGCTTCCTTTTTTTCTAGTGTAAGTGTGTTACATGTTGAACAGATTTTTATATCAGAAAAATATCTTTGGTACATTCTTGATGCATGCTCTTTTCCTAATTTAAATTTACTTTTATAGGTAGCTACATCATCACCCAATTGGGAGTAAAAATAATTTTCATTATAGTTTTTATAATTATGAAGATCAATATTGTTTGATATTAGGATTGAAATCAATTCATTCGATATTTTTTTATAGGCCTTCCAATCTGGGTCATTCGATATTTGTAATACCAATATTTTATTAATTTACTTAGTTTCAATCGATTGACAACGCTTCCTCGAGGCTTCGGAGCTTTTCCTCAATTGGAAATACTTGATCTCACGTCGAATTGTCTGAGCGAAAAATCTCTGCCAAACAATTTTTTCGAATTAAGTAATTAGTAAAATAAATTTACAGCTCTTAAACTCTTGAAAAGTGACACGACTTGGTTGCATCTACTTGCCCAAAAAAGTAACTTCTCCTGTTTTCCCGTTCGTAATGGCTGTTTTTAAATAGAAAAATAGCATCGGAAGCTTA
>CAIJME010000396.1 GCA_903821625.1 uncultured Sphingobacteriales bacterium
TATAATATGAAACAAATTATACAATATCTTAATTCAGGGGGGACTATTCTAGAAAATGTACCTGCACCTTTAGTTAAAAATGGTCAAGTCCTAATTCAGACTACTAGAAGTTTAGTTTCATTGGGAACAGAGCGCATGCTTGTTGAATTCGGAAAATCAAATTTATTTCAAAAAGCAAAGCAACAACCTGATAAAGTAAACGAAGTCATCAATAAAATAAAAACAGACGGGCTAAGACCAACTATAAATGCTGTATTTAATAAATTAGGACAACCAATCCCACTCGGATATTGTAATGTTGGAAAGGTTATTGCAGTTGGTAAAGGAGTAAATGAGTTCGCTATTGGTGACAGAGTATCTTCAAATGGACCTCATGCTGAAATTGTTTGTGTCCCAAAAAATTTAGTGTCTAAAATTCCAGATGATGTTACAGATGAAGAAGCTACATTCACTGTAATAGGTGCAATAGGCCTTCAAGGAATCAGACTAGCTAATCCCACTTTCGGTGAAACAATAGTAGTTGTTGGTTTAGGTTTGATTGGTTTGATTACTGCTCAATTGTTGAAAGCTAATGGCTGTAATGTTATAGGGTTTGATTATGATTCAAATAAAGTTTCCCTTGCAAAATCAATTGGCATAAATGCAGTAAATCCGTCAGAGGGAGTTGAACAAGTAGCTTATGTTTTAGAGACAACGAATGAAATTGGAGCTGATGCTGTAATAATAACTGCATCAAATAATGGTAATGAAATAATTTCCCAATCTGCTAAAATGTCTAGAAAAAGAGGTAGAATTATTTTAGTGGGAGTAATTGGTTTAGATATTTCTAGAGTTGATTTCTATGAAAAAGAATTAACCTTTCAAGTTTCATGTTCATATGGCCCAGGAAGATATGATGAAAATTATGAGCAAAAAGGAGAAGATTATCCACTCCCATTTGTTCGTTGGACTGAAAAAAGAAATTTTGATGCAATTCTACAAGCAATTTCTAATAAAACAATTCAAGTAAATCCGCTAATTACGGAGCAAATAGAATTAGTACATTATCAGAATATTTATGGAGATATGTCTAGGAGTAATTCAATCGCTTCTATACTTGTGTATCCGCATGAAAAAAATTGTATTAGTAGATCAATTGAAATAAATTCAAATAAACATACAAAAAGTAAAGGAACAATTGGAATAATTGGTGCTGGAAATTTCACTTCTGCCATGATTTTACCATGTTTAAAAAAAACATCAGCTCATTTGAAATTTATTTCAAGTTCAAGTGGACTTTCTAGTACTACATTAGCAAAGAAGTATAAAATAACTAATTCAACTACTGATAATTCATTAATTCTTGAAGATAATGATGTTGATTTAGTAATCATAACAACCAGACACAATTCACATTCAAAATTAGTAATTGATTCATTGCAAAAAGAGAAAAATGTATTTGTAGAAAAACCTTTAGCTCTGAATCAAGAAGAATTAGATAAGGTTATAGAAGCATACAATATATCAGGAAAGACCCTAACAGTTGGATTTAATAGAAGATTTGCACCATTCGCAGTTCAAATGAAAAAAGCTTTGGGTTCGGTTGAATCACCAATGAATATTGTTGCAACTATGAATGCTGGATTTATTCCATCTAAAGTTTGGGTTCATGACATGGAAATAGGAGGAGGTAGAATAATAGGGGAGGCTTGTCATTTTATTGATTTAATTACATACTTGACCGGGTCAAAAGTTAAGTCGGTTTGCATGAATACTTTGGGAATACATTCAAAAGAAAATACAGATAACGCAAGTATTCTATTGAAATATGAAAATGGAACCAATGCTGTAATAAATTATTTTTCTAATGGCTCTAAAGCTTATTCA
>CAIJME010000397.1 GCA_903821625.1 uncultured Sphingobacteriales bacterium
TATTATCGGGGTCGATAAAAATCTTAAAAACATTATCTCTGAATATAATATCCTTTTCAGGTTTAGTATTAGCCCAAACATGTGGCTCCTGTAATTGCGCAGCGATGTACAAATATTTTTCATCCCAAAGCATCTTAACCCTGGTTTTAGTTGCAGGAGCAGGTTTAAGATCTCCCTCAATGTCTACAAAAAATTCTGACCAGCGACTATCAAGCCATGCTTTTTCATTCAGTTCGCCATCAATTTTTAGTACAGTGTTGGTATTAAATAAGGTATAAGATTTTGGTTCCGAAAAAAGATTTTCAATCCCTGTGAATGGGGATTGTGCAAATAAATTATGAGATGAAAAATAACCTAATGATAAGATTATCAAGATTTTTAAAATAAATTTTGGTCGCAAGTTGCTTTATTTATTTGATGAAATTGTGTTTAAGATTGTTAAAGCTATATTAAATTGATCACAGATTCTTCTTCATTCACCAGTTGTATCGTAACAATGCTATAACAGGTAAATGGTCTGATGCATAATGTTCCTGAACAACTTTATGTTCTATCGTGCTAAATGGGTTGCTTTCCTAAAGGCGATAAAATCAATGGTCCTATTGGGTTTTACGACAGGGAATGTCGGATCGCATTTTTGACAGGTACGGGTAAATACCTTGTCCATCTTTTGTATAGCCGATGATTCCTCTACTGCGTTTAGGTCGCCTGCAATGATAAATGGTAAGGTTTCATTCAATGCTATTTGATTAATTTCTTCCATTTGCACCTCCCTGTTTACCGACTTATTTAAATGATCCAGGTGGGTGGCTCCAAACCTGATGAATTTCCCATTTTTAAGATCAATTTTTGCTGTTGCCAGAACTCTAGGCTCGCCACCCGTATCTTTTATTTAGTTAATTGATAGGTTTTTTGCTCTGAAATAGGGTATTTGGAAAGAATACAAACTCCATAATCTCCACCGTCATGGTCAATAGCTTTTGCAAAATATAAATTCATTTTCAGGCTTCTTGCAATATTTTCGGCCTGATTGATCTTTCCTGATCGGTTGGTGTTAACATCTACCTCCTGCAAGGCTACAAGATCTGGATTTTCTATTTTTATTGCTTTGATTATAGCTTTCATATCTATAATTCCTGGTTTTGAAGGAGGATTTCCGATATGAATATTATAGCTCATGATTTTTAAAACTCTGCCTAGAACTCTATTTTTACCCCGATTTTGGTTTTTAGATACCCCGCAAGCAGTTAGAATTAAAAGCACATAAGCGAAAATAAGTATTCTCATTTTTATTGATTTTATAGCGATGAATTTAGTATTTTATTAGAAATAATCTCTTTACAGGTTTTTTTAATCTTTTATTTTTTTTTAATTTAAAAAGGTATATAATGAACTAGAACAGTAATTTGTACATTTATTAAAACTATATATATGAAATCTAAATTTATTTTTCTTCTGACCTTTTTATGTTCAATGAATCTTTACGCTCAGCCTGGCGACGGGGCTTGGGAATATTTATTTAATGGAAAAGACCTTGTTGGATGGAAATTATTGGGCGGAAAGGCTACCTACGAAATTAAGGATGGAGAATTAGTTGGAACCACAGTATCAAATACCCCGAATTCATTTCTTTCAACCGAAAAAGAGTATGGAGATTTTATTTTAGAGGTTGAACTTTTAGTGCATCCTTCAATGAATTCGGGAATACAGATTAGAAGTCTGAGTAAAAAGGAGTATCAGAATGGAAGAGTTCATGGCTATCAAATAGAAATTGACCCTGCTGCTCGGGCATGGAGTGGTGGAATATATGATGAAGGCCGCAGAGGCTGGCTATATAACCTGGAATTAAATCCTGCAGCAAAAACTGCTTTTAAAAATAATGTTTGGAACAAATACCGTATTGAATGTATTGGTAATAGCATCAGAACCTGGGTGAACGGAATTCCTGTGGCCCATTTAATAGATGCTGAAACCAGTAAAGGGTTTATCGCCATGCAAGTTCATGCCATTCCTGCTTCAGAACCAGCGGGTAGGCAGGTTAGGTGGAAGAATATCAGAATTCAGACAGGTAAATTAAAGCCTTCTGCACCAGAATCTATTTTTGTTGTCAATACCGTGCCTAACGATTTATCCCAATCGGAAAAAAGTTTGGGCTATCGTTTATTATGGGATGGAAAATCAGAAAAGGGCTGGACAGCTGCTAATAATGAGATTTTTCCTAAAAATGGATGGAATATTCAGGATGGTGTTTTATCTGTTCTTAAAGATCAGGTAGGTGAGCCAGCAGCTGGGGGTGACATTGTTACTACTAAGGAATTTGCTTCATTTGAATTGAAGTTTGATTTCAAATTGGCTGAAGGAGCAAACAGTGGACTCAAGTACTTTGTGAATACGTTTAATGGTTCTGCACTTGGATTGGAATATCAGATTCTGGATGATGAAAAACATCCAGATGCCAAGTTGGGTATTAAAGGTAACCGAACATTAGCTTCTTTGTATGACTTGATCCCAGCTCAAAAAGTTCCAGCTTCGATTAAAAAGATAGGTGAATGGAATCAGGGTATGATCAGAGTATTAACTGACAATAGAGTAGAACATTGGTTAAACGGCTATAAAGTTCTTGAATTTAACCGTGGATCTGATCAATTCAAATCATTTATTGCTCAAAGCAAATTTAAGAACGTACAAGGATTTGGACTTTCTTCAAGAGGAAAAATTATGCTTCAGGATCATGGAGATGAAGTTTCTTTTAGAAGTGTGAAGATAAAAGAGCTGAAATAATTTATCAATTTTAGCCTGAAGGCTTTGACTTTTAGAAAGAGTTATTGCTTTTAATGAAGGCTTAAATTATTAAAATCTAACTAACTTATTTATAATTTTGTGGATTGCAATTGTCCTAATTGCTATTTTAAATCACTCATTATCAATATATTAGTAAATTTTTTGACTTGCTCTATCTTATTATTCATGCATTAAATGATCTTTTGGGATGAATTATTGGACACTTGGATTGTCAATTATATAACAAATTCCTCTTTTTGTTTAAATTTATCAACTAAAAATTGATTTTTGTTATAAATTTCGCACTTTTGTATACTGGCTATATGGTATGCCTAGCAATTGAATTTAAATGAAACTCAGCGAAAAAGAATCGATTTTTACAAATGAAGTTGTAAATAGATTTGAACTATATAATAGCCTATTTCTGACATTACCTTTTTATCAGATCAAGCATACCGGCACCTTATTGCCATTTTTTACCTCACACTGTGAGGATGGAGTGAAGTCTCAGTCAAGTCCAACAGATATTATAGAAAGCTTTTTTGGACAATATGAGCAGTATATTCAGGCAGCCGACCGTTTTGATCTCTTATTTCGATTTATCCAGTATATTGAGCGTCAGGTAGTTTTATTTGATGCCGTAGAAGATGCTTCATTTAACAAAACAGGCCGCTGGGAAGATACCGGTTCATTAAATTCACTCTTCCAGCAGGCTGCAGCTAATCCTATGATTGATAAAAAGATCAAGGAAAAATTGAAGGATTTCTCTTTAAGGTTAGTGCTGACTGCTCATCCAACCCAGTTTTACCCGGGTCCGGTTTTAGCTATAATTACAGATTTGATCGAGTCTTTAAAGCAAAATGATATCAATTCAATAAACCTACTTCTGCAGCAGCTAGGGAAAACACCTTTTTTTAATAAAAACAAGCCTAGTCCTGTTGATGAGGCAGTAAGTCTAGCCTGGTTTCTTGAAAATGTATTTTATGAAACTACTTCAAGTATCCAATCGCAGATTGATAAGGAGTTTGATCTGACGGATCAATCCCAATTTATAGAATTAGGGTTTTGGCCAGGTGGAGATCGTGATGGCAATCCAAATGTGACCACCGAAAGTACAAAAACAGTTTCTGCATTACTGCGTACGGTTTTATTTCGTTGCTATTACCGTGATTTCAGGAGTTTGAAAAGACGTGTAACCTTTCGGGGGGTTGAAAAGTATATCGCCACTTTACAAAGTTTGTTTTATGAAAACAGTTTTAAAGTAGTTGATGAACCTAAAAATCAGCAAGATGAAATTATAAGCAATTTAGAGGCCATCAAAAAAGTGTTGGTAGAGGTTCATGATGGATTATTTTTAGATAAAGTGGAACACCTTATCCGTAAAGTAAAGCTATTTGGTTGTTATTTCGCTTCTTTGGATGTTCGTCAGGATAGCCGAATCTTACGTTCAGTCTATCAATACGCATTGAAGGACAGTGGTTGGGAAATTGCTAAGAATGATAAACATTCTACGCTGAATGAAGATGAACGAATTTCAGGACTTACTTTTCAGGAATCTGATTTTCAGTGTCCCGACAAAGCTGATAAGCTGTCTAAAGATACCCTCGATACCATTCGTTTGATACACCAATTGCAATATGCAGGTGGTGAAAAGGCATGCCATCGATTTATTATAAGTAATTGTCAGCAAGCTTCAGACATTCTGCAATTAATGGAGTTATTCCTTTTGAGCGGATGGGAAAAGGAAAAGTTAACGATTGATTTCGTACCGCTATTTGAAACCATTGAAGACTTATCAAATGCTACTCAGATCATGGAAACGCTGTATGCGCATCCATTCTATAAAAAGCATTTAAAGCGACGTCATAATAAGCAAACCATTATGCTTGGTTTTTCAGATAGCACCAAAGATGGGGGCTATTTAATGGCAAATTGGTCTATTCTGAAGGCAAAAGTAGCCCTAACTGCTGCGGCCAGAAATAAAGATGTTGATTTAGTCTTTTTTGACGGGAGGGGTGGTCCGCCGTCTAGAGGTGGGGGTAAAACTCATTTATTTTATGCATCAATGGGTAAAGATGTGGCAAATGACCATATCCAACTGACCATTCAGGGTCAGACCATCAGTAGCCAGTATGGTTCTTTTGATAGTGCTCATTATAATATGGAACAATTGATAAATGCTGGAATTGTGTCCTCATTTGATCAGAATAATATTAATACACTTAATCAAGCTCAAACAGATCTGATAGCCAATCTTGCCGGCGAGAGTTATCAGGTATTTGCTGCCCTAACAGCACATCCATTATTTTTAAAATACCTTGAAAAACACAGTCCGCTAAAGCTTCTTTCTCAGATTAATATTAGCAGCAGGCCGGTAAAAAGGAATGTTGATGCTGAATTAAGACTTGAAGATCTTCGTGCAATTAGTTTCGTTACGGCTTGGAGCCAGTTGAAACAAAATATTCCAGGTTATTATGGTGTAGGTTCTGCCTTGAAAAAGGCAAAAGACGCGGGTTCATTCAACGATATTAAGCAACTTTATATCGAGTCAGGACAGTTTAAAACGATGATTGATAATTGCATGATGTCTATGTCTAAATCAGATTTCAGGGTAACCGCCTATCTTGAAAATGATGATATTTTTGGGCAATTTTGGAAAATGATTAAGGAGGAGTTTGAACTTACCAGAGATCTGCTTCTGGAGGTTTCGGATACTCAGACCTTAATGGAAAAGTATCCTGTAGAACGCAAATCTATCGCTTTGCGAGAAAAAATTGTGCTTCCACTAGTCATAATCCAACATTATGCCTTGCAGCAACTTAATCATATGAAAGCTGAAAATATAGTTAATGCCCAATCAGAAATTTATGATAAGCTAATTATACGCACGGTATATGGAATTGTAAATGCAGGGAGGAATTTGGTTTAGATAGAGATTAGTGTGATCTAATTCTTGAATTAATACTCCATTAAAAAAGCCTTTCTAATAATTTAGAAGGGCTTTTTTGTGTACCCAGAGGGATTCGAACCCACATCAGCCCGTCCGAATGGCGTTCAGCCGGGCGGGCAGAACCGGAATCTGCAATTCTATCCCCGTCCGAACGGCGTTCAGCCGGGCGGGCATTGA
>CAIJME010000398.1 GCA_903821625.1 uncultured Sphingobacteriales bacterium
AGCACCAGCCCTGAAAATTTTTCTGGAAGCATCCTGAGCATTGGCTGAAAAGGTTGTCATAATCAGCACAATTAGCATCAAAAAATAATTCCTTTGGATGGAAAACAAAATTAGATGCGGGGCTTTTAAATGGACTGTAGATTTTTTCATTTCTTATAATTTAACGCTGTATTTCTGATTTAAATTCAATCTGATTATCTGTACTATTCCACCTATGGTCGGTGTTCTCACCGTACCATAATCGTGGTGTCATTGCGAGCATAGCGAAGCAATCTCTTCGCTAATACCACTAACCGTCAAAAGATTGCTTCGTCGTACCTCCCTGCCCGTCCGGTCAGGCGGGCTCGCAATGACAATAGCCTGTCACTTCAATTCCGGTGGCAGATTTCCATAGGCCCACGGTGCTTTAAATGGTGGCGGTGGAGGAGGCAATGGCACTTTACCAGGTATCATTTGATTGGCCAGTTCAATCCCCGTATTGGCAAATTGTCTTCCGGCAGAAACCTCCAGGTTACTGTATGAAGTGAGACGCGTTTCATAACCTCCACCATTAGGGCCTAGTGCTTCTTCAGTAGGAACGTAGCCTGTTATACCATTGGCGAGTTCAACCACAAAAGTGAATGGAAATTTACTTGCCGCCTTGATATCCAATTGGTACTGAACAAAATATTCTGCAGGATTCGACACGAATACCATCGGGCCAACCTGTATAGCTTGTACTTCAACTTCCACTAATGGTCTGGCTTTGATGATTGCATCCAATACAAGAATCTCTTTTGCAAAAGTCCATTCAGTAGTACCCGATTTCTCGGGACCTGCCTTTACCAGTTCCAATGCCTTCTGAACTTTCTCAGGTGCTGGAATACGACGCTTAACCGTCCAGACCCGCTGCCTGCTATCAAGTGGAATTTCACTTCCTGCACCACGACGAATTAAAAGGAGGGTTTTATAAGCCTCAGCACCTACGCGGCCTCCAACAATATCCCACCATTCTTCTGCCCCCGGATTTTGAAATTTAGTTAGGTTATCAACCTGAGTAATATCACCACAAGCACCCTGCATAAAAACCACAGGCAATGCTGCATTTCCAGTTGCCCCACGTATGGTCCTTTCCATCGAACCGATCCAACTTGCTGAAATACCACCCGGACTCGTTGTGGCATGACATGCAAAATTCACCACCGTGCCCAACAAATTCCCTTTTAAATCCCATACACCAACGGTCCCAACCTGCGGATCAATTGGCCCTGCGTAATCAATAATATCAGGATTTCCTGCACCAGGATGCGAGTAGCTCATTCCGTTCTTCATCCGCAAACGTCGGTTATACGAAACTTTATCTTCATGCCCATTCCCAACGGCAAGCTTAGCATCTACACGATTTTGATTTGCAAGCACCACCGCATCAACAATCTGTTTTTTAAGAACTTGTGTATATCCAGGATCAGAAACAATAGAATTGTTATTGACCAGGTCTTTCACCATTGGTGAGGCTTTGTCAAAATCACCCGGCTCACCCATCCCGATTGGCCCTGATGAATGAG
>CAIJME010000399.1 GCA_903821625.1 uncultured Sphingobacteriales bacterium
TATTTTTGATCAATTAAATATTCGAATGATTTGATCATATTACTAATAGGATAGTTTAATCTTAAATAGATGGGATTAATTTTGATCTAAATTTTTATATTTAGTGATTGAATTGATATTTTTTCAACAAAGAATTTGAACAAAATATTTGCCATTTCAGACTCATGTATTCAATCGTTATTTTATTAATAAATATCGATTTTGTTTTGAAATATTCAGTTTAATTAAGCCGCCCAAAATGTATTTATCAGAAAGCTATTTTATTAATAATCACATGCTTAAAAACTTATTTTTTGTTTTCTTTTTTAGTTTAGTAATTACCGGCTGTGGAAGTAGTGATAATAAACTTTTTACGCTCTTAGATAAAGGCGAAACCGATATTGACTTTAGAAATATGCTGGCAGAAGGCGATGAATTAAATGTAATGAACTATTCATATTTCTATAATGGTGCAGGTGTTTCTGTTGGCGATATCAATAATGATGGTCTTCAGGATATCTTTTTTACAGGTAATATGGTTAAAAACCGCCTTTTTCTAAATAAGGGGAATTTTAAATTCGAAAATATAACAGATAAAAGTGGGGTCGCATTATTACAGGGTTGGTGTACGGGTGCTACTATGGTGGATATTAACGGTGATGGAAACTTAGATATTTACGTTTGTCGGTCAGCAGATATCGATCCGGCTCGAAGAAAAAACTTATTATTTATCAATAATGGAGATCTCACGTTTACAGAAAAGGCCGATGAATATGGCCTAGCAGATCAGGGCTATTCTACACAGGCCTCCTTTTTTGATTATGATAAAGATGGTGATCTAGACATGTTCCTGATTAATCACTCCTTACAGAAATACAGTACTGGTGTGCAAGAAAATGTAGCTTTAAGAAAAGAGCAAAATCCAAATTTTGCGAATAAGCTGTATCGAAATGATAATGGTTATTTTAAAGATATCAGTGCCGAAGCAGGTATAACTTCTAATGTACTTACCTTTGGATTAGGTGTGGCAGTTTCAGACATAAATGGGGATAGTTGGCCAGATATTTATGTTTCTAATGATTTTAATGAGCCTGATTATCTGTTTATGAATAACGGGAATGGAACATTTTCGGATAAACTTACAGAGAATATAGATCAGATATCCATGTATTCTATGGGTTCTGATATTGCTGATTTTAATAATGATGCTTTGCCTGATTTGGTAACGCTCGATATGCTTCCAGAAGATAACAAAACTCAAAAGATGCATTCGGGTTCAGAAAATTTTGATAAAATGCAATTTTTGTTTGAAAAGGGCTTTTATTATCAATTTAGCAGGAACATGCTTCAAAAAAATAATGGAGATGGAACATTTTCCGAAATCGGACAGTTAGCTGGAATTTCTAATACAGACTGGAGCTGGTCTGCTCTTTTTTCAGATTTAGATAATGATGGCAATAAAGATCTTTTTGTAACCAATGGCTATGTAAAAGATTATACTGATATGGATTTTTTAAAATTCACCATGGATCAAACCATTAAATCAAGGCAAGAGGGTAAAGAAACAACAGTAAAAGATTATATCGAGAAAATGCCGACTATTCGTATGCCTAATTATGCTTTTCATAATAAGGGTAATGATCGGTTTGAAAATAAAAACAAAGAATGGGGTCTTGATCAGTCGGGTATTTCTGCTGGAGCTGCTTATGCAGATCTTGATAATGATGGTGATATGGACTTAATTGTTAGTAATACTAATGATTATGCGGGTATCTACAGGAATAATACGGAAATTTTTAACAAAAATTCCTTTTTGAAAGTTAAGTTAAAAGGCGATAAAAGCAATTCATGGGGTATTGGTGCAAAGGTTATAGCCTATAGTAAGGGTAAGAAATACTTTCAGGAACAAATTCCTGTTCGTGGATTTCAATCTTCTGTTGATCCTATATTGAATTTTGGTTTGGGTAGTACTAAGGTGCTTGATTCTTTGCTGGTTATTTGGCCAAATGATAAGATGCAAAAATTGACTAATGTAAAAGTAAACCAAACACTAACTGTTGATTTAAAGAATGCTGGTACAGCTCCAGTTTATATTCCTTATCCTGTTTCGGAAACTTATTTTAAAAGTTCATCATCAATAAAGTATACGCATAAAGAGAATCTATTCAACGATTTTACGATTCAAACTTTATTGCCTAATTATTTGTCGAGACAAGGCCCGTGTATGGCCAAAGCTGATATAAATGGAGATGGAATTGAGGATCTTTTTATTGGTGGAGCAGCCGGTCAAGCAGGTACTTTATTCATTCAGAATTCAGGTGGCCAATTTATTGCAAAGACTTCATCAGCTCTGGATGCTGATGCGCAATCTGAAGATACAGCAGCTGAATTTCTTGATAGTGATCAAGATGGTGATATGGATTTATATGTTGCTAGTGGAGGTTATGAATTTGCGCCCGATAATAAGTTATTACAAGACCGCCTATATGTTAATGATGGTAAAGGTAATTACTCTCGAAAAGTTACTGCTCTTCCAGCAATGCTCATTAGTACTGGGACAGTAAAGGCATCAGATATAGATGCTGATGGCGATATTGATCTGTTTGTGGGTGGTCGTTTACAGCCTGTAATGTACCCAAGTGCTCCTGAAAGTAAAATTCTTCTTAATGATGGGAAAGGAAATTATTCGGATGGCACAAATTCGGTTGCTCCTGAAATTAAAAATTTGGGTATGGTAACTGACGCTATTTGGCTTGATTTAAATAAGGATAAAAAGGAAGACTTAATAATTGTAGGAGAGTGGATGCCTATCAAGGTATATCTAAACCAAAATGGAAAATTAAAGGATGCTTCTTCTACGTATATAAAATTTGGTTCCACAGGCTGGTGGAATCGTATTTATGCAGAGGATATGGATAATGATGGTGATAAAGACCTTGTTATTGGTAATTTGGGTTTGAATGCACAGTTCAAAGCAAGCGAAAAGGAACCCTTAAATATTTACTTTAAGGATTTTGATGAAAATGGTTCTATTGATCCAATTTTCTGTTATTACATTGATGGAGTTTCTTACCCTGCGGCATCTAGAGATGACCTTGCAGATCAGCTGCCGGTTATCAAGAAGAATTTCTTAGAATATCATAAATACGCAAATGCAACAATTACAGATCTATTCAGTGCTGAACAGCTAAAGGATGCTAAAATTTTAAAAGCTGAAATTCTTGAAACAATCTATCTTGAGAATACAGGCAATGCGTTTAAATTAATTCACTTACCAACTGAGGTTCAATATGCTCCTGTATACGGAATAGCATCATTGGATGCTAATGCTGACGGTAAAAAGGACTTATTATTTGCTGGCAATAATTCATGGACCAGAATCAAATTTGGACAATATACAGCAAGTAATGGTACCTTGGTCAGTAGTACAGGAAAAGGAAATTATACCTACGTTCCGCAATGGAAAAGCGGTTTAAATATTCGCGGTAATGTAAGAAGCCTTGTTTCTGTTGGTTCAGGCAATAACTCAGGCACTCAGTTTGTTTTTGGGATTAATAACGCTGAATTACGTATAATTAAAGTTAAATAATCTTTTGTGTTTAGCCATGGTTCAACTTTTTATTTATATAATCTATTGATTATTAATACTTTAAGTATTTTTTTAATTTTTGGTATCTGTTCTTTATTGATGATCTCTTTTAAATCTGGATACCTTCAAAAAGAACCCTGGAAGGCACCTGCATCGGCTGATTCTATCAAGAGCCCAATTGTATTTTCGCCACAGGTAATCAGAGAGGGTGAAAAGCTTTATAATATGCTATGCGTTACTTGCCATGGCCAAAATGGTTTAGGTGACGGTCAACCTGGAAGGTTTAAAATTGAACCAGCTAATTTTCATAGTAAGGTAGTTACAGATCAAAAAGATGGTGCTTTATTCTGGAAACTAAGTAATGGTAAAGGTAACATGCCAGGCTACGCAACTGCCTTATCTGAAGAAAAAAGATGGCAGTTGATTGCTTATGTTCGTCAATTTGCTAAGCAAGATCTGAGTACATTGTCTAAAGCAGTACCCGTAAACAATTATAAGATCAACAGATCTACTCCTAGTCCTTATTTTCCATTACCGCAAAAAATTACGAACGCTACGGCATCCCAAGAGTTTGTATTCATGGTTGATACCGTTGCTAAAGGGCTAAAAAGAGCCTGGAGTATCGCTTTTTTGCCAGATCAAACACTATTAATTGCAGAAAGAAGTGGAAAAATATTACGGTTTAAAAATGGTAAACAAATTGATACGCTATCAGGGAATATTCCTAAGAGTCTTCGCGACATAAAGCTTCATCCCAATTTTGGAAAAAACGGTTTGATTTATCTTTCATATTATATAGAACCAATTAAAAGTGCTGGTACCGGTGGCTATACTGCTTTAATGAGTGCTAAGTTGGTTGGAAATAAAATTATACAAGAAAAGACAATTTACAAGGCTGGTCCTTTTAAAAATAATGGCGACTGGTTTGGAAGTAAAATAGGATTTGATACTAAGGGTTATTTGTTTTTCTCTGTTGGTATCCATAGTGATAGGAAGAATGCACAGAGCCTTTCAAATTATGATGGTAAAACAATGCGATTTAACGATGATGGTAGTATTCCATCCGACAATCCATTTATAAAAACAACCGGAGCTTTACCTGAGATCTATTCTTATGGACATCGGATGCATCAAGGCATGCGACGAGATCCAAAAACCGGAAGAATGATGGTTGTTGAATTTGGGGAATTAGCAGGTGATGAATTAAA
>CAIJME010000400.1 GCA_903821625.1 uncultured Sphingobacteriales bacterium
CTGTTGAAATAGTCGTCCCAGTCGTCAATGTTAATGATTGTCTTGAATGTTTCGCTTTGTTTTATTGTGATAATTTCAGTTTCAAGTATTTTGACTTTTACTCGCAATCTATTTACTGTTGCTCTAAGTTTGTCTTTGTCTGTGAGTTTATCTCCTTTGCTTGTTGATAGAATATCCTTTTCAAGATTAGCTAATATTTCAGAAACTTTTTGAAAGTCATTTTTTGCATTAGCTTCATTTAATTCTTTAAATATTTCTTCTGCTTGCTTTTGAATTTCAATAGGTTCATTCGCAAATTTGTCGGGATGACATAATACTGTCGCTTTACGAAATTTCTTTTTCAGTTCTAATTTTTGTTCGACTGTTAGTTCAAAGATTTCCTTTCCCTTTTCAGTGTCAAATTGTTCTCGGTATTGACTTTCGTCATTTTCAGCTTCTTCAAATTTTGTTTTGTCAGCTTTGAATTTCAGTTTACGCAGTTTCAAAATATCGAGAATGATTTCACCTAATTCAATTGTATGGCGGTGCTCAAATTCAGAAAGTAATTTTTCGAGTTCTATCTTTTCATTGTCAAACCCGTTAAGTTGGTTTTCCAAATTCTTAATTTCAAGTTTCAGTGCTGCAATTTCAGGGTCTGTCCAGATTGAAAGTTGCTGATTTTTTGAAATGAAATTTTGAATTTTGTTTATTGCTGACGCAAATTCCTCTTTCCTTAAATCAGCAATAATATCTTGTAAGTCGGAGTTGAAATCGTATTCCTTCAGTTTTGAAGTTTCCTTGTTCAATTCTTCAATGTCCTCAAGAAGTATATAGTTTTTTAGGATTTCTAAACGTTTAATGATTTTGTTTAATGGAAAAACAATTTCTTCATTTACAGCATCAGGATAATATTGTCTGCGAATATTATTGAATTCAGAAATGAACTGTTCGGCTAATGTCGTGTCATTACTTGTAATAATCACATTCTCAAAATTGCTTTCAGCTTTGTAGCTCCAGTTGTATGAACCCGTAATGACTGTGCTATAATCAATGACACAAAATTTATTATGCATTAATTCTGTATTACCGTTACCGATTTTATAAACTTTTGATTTGGCAGTAAGCAACTGCTCAAAATCAATTGATGAATTAAGATTTATATTGTCATTAGAAATGATGAGAGAAACGGTGCAACCGTTTCTTGCTTTATTTACTAATTCATTGAAAAGGTTTTTGTTAGTAAACCAAGCAACTGCAATAAATACAGATTTCTGTGATTTACTAATTTCCTGTTGAATCCGTTCGGCTATATTTTCAAATACCGCTTCTGTTTGCATGTTATTCAAATCAAATAATCAATTCATTGCTAATTATCTTTCCAAAAGGCATTTCCATATTGGTCAATATAACCAATAAAGTCTTCCATTACGCCAAATTCAGGGTCAACATCTATTATGGCGGTTAATCTTGGAAAATCTAATGTTAGGTCAGCTTGTAATTCTACTTCTGGATGTTCATAGATTAATTCATCTTTATAAAATAGTTGTTTATCTATTATTTTCCAATTGGATTTAATAGCTTTTCCTTTATCAGTAATTGATATGGTGTTACCTGAAATTGCAGAATGATTACTTGTCAGATGCTCAATATTCTTTTCTGATATTTCTTCACCATCGAAGTTGAAATATTTTACTGGATAATATCCACCATACTTGCCTGCCTCGATAATCTCAATTATATTATTTTTCACTCTTACACTACAATGTCTAGCTTGTTGCTTGTATTCTATAATCGATAAGAATTTCAATTTAACGTAAATATGAAATTTATGAATTGATTCAGAAAAATGAGAATTCCCATTCTGTTTCCAAACAGTATTTATCTCTTGGGCAATAAAAACATCATTATATCGATGTATCCAAATAGTATTTTCCGTTTTACTATTAATATCTATCTTAACTTCAAGTCCGTTTTTGTATACTGCATAATAACCATCATTTTTTTTATTACAAATTGAGTATCCGTTCGTAAAAATTTGCGGTGAATCATATTCTGATTTGTTTACCAATTGATGTAATTGAAAATCAAAAAGAGCCCACTTAGAATTAATTTTAACTGAACATATTCCTTCATTACACCACATAATATCAACGAATTCAGCTAAGAATAGTAATGATTTCGATTTGCAGTCAAAAACACCAATCTTATTATCTTGTTTTACTTTCAGAATGTTATCGGAGTCTACATATCCAGTTTCCTCAATTAAATCATAGTCTATTGGTAAAATAGTTTTGAAATTACGTAAATCAATAATACCGTATTTTCTATTCTTGATTACAATTAAAATTTCATGGGAGCTTGCATTTCTAAACCTTAATTTATCAATGATTTTATCGTAAGAGAAGGGTATTAATATTTTGCCGTTAGCATCAATTAAACCACATTTACCATTGAGGTAAACAATCATCTTCATTTTATCTATAGTCAATGGTTTTAAACCTTTATACCATATAAGACTTGTAAGTTCACTTGGGTTATTTATGATAGAGAAATCTTCTCCA
>CAIJME010000401.1 GCA_903821625.1 uncultured Sphingobacteriales bacterium
AGTTTGAAATCGTTGAGATCCTTCAATTTTACCGCCTCTTACAGGCCATCCATATTTTCCGTTAGTGATCTTAAATATCGCAATATCCGCTACAGATCCCTGAGAAAGATTTCCCAATTCTTCACGCTTAATTGCTTGAGCAGGTTTCCACGTGCTTGCCGCGATCACCTCTTTGAGTGGCATTCCGGTTGCCATAAATAAACCCATGATATTTTCCATGCTTTTCATCGGGCCATTCATACTACCTGTATGTAGGTCTGTACTAATGGTATTTGGATAAAAACCTGCCTTTATAGCTGGAACACCCTGATTATACAGGTAACTACCTCCACCAAAACCAATATCAAAGATCACACCTTTTTCTTTGGCCTTGTAAACAAATGGCTTTACTTTACCATTCATATCCACGATAGATTCTCTTCCATTTGGGCTATCTGTACCATTTCCACCAAAAGCATGGGTATAAATATCTCCTTTACGGAACTTTACATTAAATAATGAATCAAGAGGTAAAAATGGATCTGCAGAACCAAAATCAACCATGATTGGAATATTTGCAAGCCTTCCGGCTTCAAGAGCACGGTCAGTTGGAACCCAGGTACGTCCTCCAAAGTGTGCCAGCTTAACACCAACAATATCGTTAGGGTATTTTTTAGCCATCTCAGCAGTTTTTTGAGGGTCCATTTCATCAATATTGCTCTCACCTGCTCCATCCATTCCTGTTCCAACAATATTCAACATTGCTAATACTCGGGTTTGAGAAGCATCAATAGTCCGCTTTTTATACAATTCAAAATCTCTCCAGCCAGTACAACCCGCATCAACTGCAGTAGTTACTCCGGTCCGGAAAGTAAATCCATCGGCTGGTAATGCTGTTGCTGCATTTTTCAAATAACTACCATCATGCCCCCAGAAAAAATGTACATGAAGATCAATCAAACCTGGAGTAACATATAAACCCCTAGCATCAATAATCTTATCGGCCAAATCAGGATTGATATTTTTAGCTACCAGCGCCACTTTACCTTCTGAAGCAGGAATAGCAGCACGGGCAGGCATAGCAGGGCGGGCAGGACGACCGTTTGCTGCCGGACGAGCATCCATGGCAGGGCGAGCAGCTTGTGCACGTGTTCCTGAAGTTACTGCGATGTCAAGAATTTCATCAATATTATTTTTGGGATCAATCACATGACCACCTTTAATAATATAACTATAAGGCTTACTTGAAGGATTTGCAGGTTGCTGTGCGCTGGCGTTCAATCCAAATATGAAAAGGGCAAAGAATACAAATAGATTTTTTTTCATCGTGTTTTTTGATTTTTAATATTGAAATATAGAAAAATACTTAACAGCTAACAACATTGAATACAGGCAAACTAAAACATTGGCTCAATAGATTTCCATAAAATCAAGTATTTCAGATCTGTAAGTCATTTTAATTGGCCTTGTAACATTAATATGATGAGGTATAAAAGATCAATGATGGCCAAAAAAAGAGACCAAAAACGAATTGGTTTTTCAAATTCGTATTGATTAAAATAAGATCAAAAAAGCGCCATTTAAACCCATGCTAAACTTTAATTTTAATTTTTAATTTACCAGCACAGCAATTATTTGATTTGTCCTTGCATTATTCTATTAAAAAAATATTAAATTCAAGTCTTAAAAAAAAAGAAAATATGAAAAAGTACTTAATGCTTCTTGGAGTAGCTTTTTGCTTAACAGCTGCTGCCAATGTAATGGACAAAGGAAAATGGACTGGTTTTATCGGTGATGATCACTGTGGAACAAAGGGCAATAATAAGGAACATGCTGCCTGTGCCAAAAGTTGTGTAAAAGGCGGCAAAATTCCAGTTTTTGTTGTTGCCGACAAAGTTTATTCTATCAGCAACCTTAAATTAGTTGAAAATTTTATTGGTGAAGAGGTAACCATTACCGGCACTATTACTAATAATGTTCTAGAAATAGAAACAATCAAAAGTAAGAAATAAAGAATATGCTCCCCTAAATCAGGGGAGCTATACTTATTGCTCAAGGGGATTAACATTGATCTGTTAATCCTTTTTTTATTCCTCTCTATAATTCAACCATATTCTTTAAGCGGGATGTTTTTTATATTTATGTTATAAAGAAACCTATGGTATATCCCCTATTAATGCCTTTGTTTTTAATTTTATAAATAAGAATATAAATCCATGAAAAAATACGCATCACTTTTTATTGCTCTTCTTTTACTCGGCAGCAACACAATTGCTCAGCAATCTCAACCCGCTGAATCAAGCAAACCCTATAGCATTATCATTAAGGGAGGCCATGTAATTGATCCGAAAAATAATATTGATGAGGTAATGGATATTGCAATTAACTCTGCTCAGGGTAATCAAACTGCACGAACAGCTAATACAGTGGAAGGTAAAATTGCTCTGGTAGCAAAGAAAATTGATGCCAATCTGGGCGTAAAAGTGATTGATGCCAAAGGTATGGTTGTAACACCAGGCCTTATTGACCTTCACGTGCATGTATTTTCTGGAACTAATTTAAAGCAGGAATACATGAATGGCCCAAGTTCAGTTTGGCCTGATGGCTTCACATTCCGATCGGGTGTTACAACAGTAGGAGATGCTGGAAGTTCGGGGTGGCGAAGTTTTCCTGAATTCAAGAAGAATATCATTGACAGATCACAAACAAGGGTTCTTGCTTTTCTGAATATTATAGGTGACGGAATGGGTCAGTATCAGCAAAATGTAAATGATTTGGATCCCAATAAGGCAGCTGAGGTTGCAATAG
>CAIJME010000402.1 GCA_903821625.1 uncultured Sphingobacteriales bacterium
CGCACCCGCAGTAGTGAAATTGCCTCCAAGTGTGATGGTTTTTATCCCATTATTAACCCCTGTTCCACCAAATTGTCCAGCTATAGGTCCACCTAAGGCAGCTGAACCATCAAAATCAGCTCCATAGATACTTCTTGGAGTGAATAAACGAGTAGCAGTACCAGCATTTCCGCCAATATTTAATCCTGAAACTGGAGTAATAGATGCCACAACAAAAGGTGCAGTTCCATCACTAGCAGTAGATTGAAATTGGCCTGCACTCATGATTGGCGATTTTAATACACCTGTAGAAGGACGATAGGTGAATTTTACACTATTTATATTTTGAGCTTGGTTACCTGAAGTATTTAAAACAAAAGTTGGATAGGTATCAGCTGCAGTAGTGTTATTATCAGTAATATTTGTATTTGTTGCATTAGTAGCGTTTGCAGCAGATGTTGCAGAAGTAGCAGTAGTTGCATTACCATTTAATGCGGCGGTAATTGTTGTTGCAGAAAAATTACCACTTGGATCTCTTCTCACAATTTCACCTGCAGTATTGTTATTAGTAGCTGCATTAGCTGCAGAAGCACCACTGGCAATTAAATTTGCAGCTATACCCCCCACAGAAGTTACGGTAGCCGCATTCCCTGTAAACTGTGCAGCAGTAACCGTTCCACCACCAAGGTTCAAACTGGTTCCGGTTGCAACTCCTATATTTGGCGAAATCAGCGTTGGGTTATTATCCATCACAATACGCCCGGTACCAATTTGGTCGGTAGTAGTTAGCGCTGCGCCACCTCCCAGTCGAAGTGTAGTTCCTACAGCATCCCCAATGTTAGGAGTATTTAACGTTGGTGAGGTTAAAGTTTTATTAGACAGGGTTTCAGCACCCGCTAAAGTTGCTAATGTCCCATTTTGAGGCAAAACTACCGTACCCCCTGTACCTGTAGTTGGGCCATTTAAAATAGTTGCACCTGCGGTAACACCAGCAAGAACCAGTTTGCCTACATTTCCTACTGTTCCAAAAGTTTTTATTCCAGTAACGGTCTGATCCACATTCAATACCATATCTCCTGCACCCGGCGATTTAAACGAAGGTGCCAGTCCAGGCCCGTTTGAAGTTAAAACAAGGTTAGGTACATCGCCATCCACAGAATTTATAGTTCCTGTACCATTGCCTACCAAAACTCTTCCTGCGGGTAAGGTAGTACGTCCGGTTCCACCACGGGCCACCCCAATTTCTGTTCCGTTCCAAATTCCTGTTGTGATGGTACCAAGAGTGGATATAGAGGGTTGTCCGGCATAGGTGGTAGCAATATCCAGCACCGGCGAAACGGTAGGATCAGTTACAGTAATGCGGTTAGGCGTACCGGTTACGTTAATTACAGTACCCGCACCTGCCGTTGACCAGGATGGCGCATTACCCGAGCTAACTCTCAAAACTGCACCGGGAGCCCCGATGGGTAGTTTAACAAGTGCGGTAGAAGTGCTGGCATATAGCATATCACCAGGAGAGTAAATGGCATGCCCAGTACCGCCATTGACTGCGGCTACATTTCCAGTTACGTTAGTGGCAGAACTAGCATTTCCGATTAGAGCTCCTCTAAAAGTGGTCGTAGTTAATTCGCCGGTAAGGGGTATGAAACTTAATTTGGTACTTGCTACACGTGGAGCCAGAGGGCCCGAATTTGCAGGCACGAATGTTGGAAACATGGTTGCCGGCGCAATTACATCGTCGGTAATACGAATATTAACCGTGTTCTGTGCATCTACTGATGAGCTGGCATTTCCGATTACATCTCCGGTTAGGAGACCGTTGAATCCTTTTGCCGATAATATCCCAGTTGCAGGAATATAGCTTAAATTTCCACTGCTGGTTCGCAAAGGCTGATTTCCGGGTGTAGAGTTCACAAATACCGGGTAAGTAGTACCTGGAGTTGAAATATCATTGGTCACGGCCGAATTATTTGCATTGGTTGCGGTTGTGGCTAAAGTCGCGGTGCTGGCATTACCAGTCAAAGGACCGCTAAAGCTTAATGCAGTAACCGGACCATTGACAGTCACTGAATTAAACATTGCATCACCATTCATAGAACCGGTAATGTATTCCCATTGGTTATTTTTACGGATATACAATCCGGCAGGATCTGTGGTTTTATAGATCATCATCCCATTAGGCGGGTTCAATGCATCAATTGCGACGGTATTAGCCATTCGCGGCAATAAAAAACCCTGATTAGCGCTCTCAAGCTCCAAAAGAGAAGCTGGAGCAATGATGGTACCATTTGTTCCAATCTTGATTTGTGCCAGGGTGGAGCTTGCACTGAATGCGATGATTAATGCTGCAAGCAATAATCCGCTGATGTAGGGTTTTAGTTTTATGGTACGCATGTTTATCATGTTCTGGAGTACTTTTAAATTATTTTTTATTGACAAAAGCTGAAAGCTAAAAGCTAAAAGCTGAATTTGTTTGACTATTAATTTTATTTTTTGTGTTATAGTTTAAACTCTATTGTTATTATTATTATGAAGTGGTAATCATTGGCAGTATGAGATTGCTTCGTCGTGCCTTCTCGCAATGACAAAGAAACATCCTGGTTTCTGGTATTTTGTTCTTCGTACTAAATACTAATCACTAACTAACTAACCAACTAACCAACCAACCAACTAACTCAAAACATATAACTCGGCATCAATTCATCTTTATCAAACGGAATATGAAATCGTAATATGACCTCATGGGTTGCTTTTGAAAAGTTGCTTAGTCGGCCGAGATTATAATCATACGCATAGCCTAATCTTAAGGTAGGTAAAAGTCTAAAATCAAGTAATCCCACCAGCGCACTATGGCTACGGTAGGATATTCCGCCAGACATGATCTCCCTAAAGAACAGGTTTGCATTAATATCATAATTTAAAGGAATACCTTTTACACCTCTCAGGAGGAATGAAGGTTTCAAAACAAAATTATCATTGACCGTGATCAGGTAACCTGCATTAAGATAAAGGTGCATATCTTGCTTGACCATATATTCAGACAAGGCCACATCGGTTTTCCTTAAATGCGTCCTTACTAGGTTTGGCGATGAAAGTCCGGCATAAAATTTATCGGTATTAAAGTAAACTCCAGTACCAAAATTTGCAGCCATGGCATTTAAATTCTGTGCGAACACCGGATCACCAGCATTGGTAATGTTAAGTTGACTAAAATCTGTTTTATTGTTTAAAGCTCCTGCTTGAAGTCCGAATGAGAGGTTGGAATTATCTCCCTCAATTCGATATGACATGGATATCTGGGCGCCCAAATTTTGTATTACTGAGATCCTGTCGTCCACAATTTTAAGTCCGATTCCTAAGCGTGTTTCACCGATCGGCATATCGCCAGAGATCATTGCTGTTTGAGGGGCAGTTTTGATTCCGTTGAATTGTTTCCTAAAAACACTTGTAAATTGCATAGACTGCTTAAAACCAGCATAAGCTGGATTGATCTCCAGAGTATTAAACATATACTGCGAATACAAAGGTAGCTGTTGCGCACTGAGCCTTGAGGTCAATACGGTTAGGAGCATGAATAGTACCAACAGGTATACTTTCTTGTTCATATATTATCTGTTAATGATTAGATATCCCGGAATACCTTTTGCTCCGTTCACGCTGATCAAATAATAGTAAATGCCATCGGGAAGATTATTACCCATAAATCCGCCAATATTTCCGGTACCATTGAAGGTATTATTATAATCAAAATCTTGGTATACAAGAACCTGATTCCGGCTATATACTTCAAAACGAACTATATCAGTAGGCAAACGCTTAACAACTTCATACACATCATTAAAACCATCTCCATTCGGGGATATCGCATCCGGAATATTTACCGGTGTATTTTCGTCGATATCCCTTTTGATTACTGATTTTGAAAAATATTCTATTTGTTTAATAGCGTCTACATTCAGTCGTGTATTCATGTAGGCGCTGAAAACTGCGGCACGTTGAGTAATTGATCCAGGGGTAATGGTTGGAACTAGGGGTAAAACATCCCAAAGGCCTGTTAAATTCGAATCATACCTAGTAACATAGGCCTGATCGCGGTTTTTATAATATACAATACCTTCTTCTAATGAATTATGTTGGAGTGTAAGATCTACTTTAGCTGTAGGGTCAACTACCGTAGTTTTCATGATCCAGGTCTTGTTTACGTATTCAGGGAAGTTCAATTTATTATACAAATTATCAGCAACTCTAAATTTTATAGATTGAGGAAGACCAGAATATTTGATAGTCAGTGGAGTATAACTGTCTAAGTTGGTCCCGATTGGGAAATCAAGTGAAATGGGAACACTTCCAGTATTTCTGACTAGTGCTCCTCCTGTCATGGTTGAACCTGTTACGATGAAATTTCTTTGACTAAAACCAGTAATTGTACCTGTTCCCTGGCGTCCAACGTTGACATCCACATTGTTAAGAATCAAATTTCCTTTGGCAAAATCAAGGTTATTGTTGACATGAAGATTACCGAGATCTGCAGTAATGTTCAAAGAATTATCAAGTCTAAGATTTGGGAAACCATTAAATGCCTGGGAGTTCAAGTTATTGATGCGCTGCGGTAATTGCAAAAGATCAGAAAACCGAAATACCCCCCCTATTCCGTCAATACCCCGGGCACTTTCGTCTGGTAAACGACTACCCACATTATTCTGCCAGATACTTGAATAAAAGTTGATCATAGCTGTTTCATAGGACACGAAAGTGCCAGAATGCGAAATATCTGAGAAAATATTCAGGTTTGAATTGGGGTGAGCGTAAATATTTGCGTTAGGGAATATATAAAACTGATTTACAGCTTGAGAATGCCCAAGTGTAGGTATTAAAAAAAACAGACCAAGCAAAAGCTTTATTGCTGGCAAAAAAATTGTAAATGATATTTTGGGGATCACAAAAATTTAATGTTTTAAATAGATTCTACTAGTATACGAGTTTTTATGAAAAATGTTGAAAAAGATTTGAAAAAAAATATACCATTTTGGCATCTCATGCAAATGGTACAATTGGAAATTACCAGTAAAAAATCGCGACCGTTAATACAGGTAAAGTATTGGATTTTAATAAGATTTTTTAAAGAAAGTGTTCAGCGTAAAGTGTACTAATGCTATCAAAAAAGCAAGTATTTCCAGAAACACATAAATTAAGAGGCTTCCGCAAATAAAGCAGAAAATCAGGATTAGAAAAACTCTTACAAACAAAATAAGCTAGCCTATAGGCTAGCTTTTCATTATTTAAATTGAATTTACTTACA
>CAIJME010000403.1 GCA_903821625.1 uncultured Sphingobacteriales bacterium
AATTGGGCAATTGATCTTCATACCCGTTTTGATACCCCCGAAGCTGTAAAAATTTGTTCAGCACTACAAGAATTAAGTCCATATTTTGTAGAAGATGCGATCAGGTCTGAAAATCCAGGTGTTTACAGAACGTTCAGGCAGGCTACTAAAGTCCCTCTTGCAGTAGGTGAACAATTTGGCGATCGCTGGGATATTAATGAATTAATTGAACAACATCTCATAGATTATTCTAGGGTAACATTGCCCAATAGTGGTGGAATTATAGAATTGAAGAAGATAGCAGCATTATGTGAGACCCATTATATAGGCATGATTCCACACTTTACTGGCCCTTTATCAACAGCAGCTTTAGTACATGTTTTGGGTTCAAGCAGCCCTTCAAGAGTAATGATGGAATTAGCTGGAGGTGAGGTAGAAAGACCAGCGTATTTCAATGATGATTACCTGAATTTTTCTAAAGGTAAATTATATTTAAATCCTGAACCTGGATTGGGTGTGAAATTTAATCCCAAGAAGGCAAATTTTATCATGGAAGTTGCCGAAAAAACTAAGTTTCCTCATCCAGTTTTGAAGAGTCCGGATGGGGCTATTCACAATTGGTAATTTCATAAAATTCATTTATTTTCGATGTTTATGCCATTATTTCCATAAATAATCACATTTTTAGAATTCCGGAATAGAATTAAATCCGATTAATCTTTAGAATATTATATTAGTTTAAAAACATCAGAATTTGAAAACCAGATCAATACTATTTTTCGTAATAATCCTGACCTCCAGCTGTGGATTTCTATGGTCAGGTTGCAGTGCCAGTAAAATAACTGCACTTGCAATTGCCGGCGATAAAGATCCTTCTGCTATGGCAGAGTTTATTTATAATCCTGAAGATTCAAGATTAAAAGACAGGAAATTTGAACAGGTACCGGCAGTTGCTGCAACTGCTGATGGTAAGCAGGTTTATGTAGCCTGGTATTCAGGTGGAGCTGCACCTGGCCCTGGTAATTATGTAACTTTATCAGTTAGTCAGGATTTAGGAAAATCTTGGTTGAATGATCAGCTAGCTATTTATCCAACAGATAAGGCCTATCGTTTATTTGATCCCACAATTTGGAGAGATAATAAAGGGAAAATTAATTTATTCTACGGAAGTGCAAAAAATAACTTAATCTGGGACGGCTTTGGTGGTGTTAATGCGATAGAAATTAAATGGGATGGAAACAGAATCTCTAATTCTCAGCCTATCCGAATAAGTGATGGGGTAATGAGTAATAAACCTGTTTATTTATCTTCAAAAAAGCAGACACTTTTCCCCGTTTATATTGATAAGCCAATCCTTGGAACAAAATCTGAAAAATCATTTCCTCAACATGGGGTGTTTGTTTATTCTAAAACGGGTAATAATCTACCATTGAGTTTTTATGCTTCAATTTATATTGATGAAGAATTAAGGATCCATGATGAACCACAACTGGTAGAAATTTCTGAAAATGGAGAATATCTTGCAATGTTGAGAACTACCAAAGGAATTTATTTTACAAAAAGTAATGATTTTGGAAAAACCTGGGCTAAAATTCAGCCTTTTACAGCCTCTGGCCCAACAACCTCCAGTAGATTTTATTTAGGTAAACTTTCTTCCGGTAATTTATTGCTGGTCAGTAATAATAGCACTACACGAAATAAAATGTCTGCTTTTCTTTCTAAAGATGGCGGAAAAACGTGGCCTCATAAATTACTACTTGATGAACGCGAAAATGTATCTTATCCAGATGCAGATCAAACAAGTGATGGCACTATTCATGTTGTTTTTGATCGTGAGAGAACTGGTGCTAAAGATATTTTGTATTGCAGATTTACAGAAAATGATATTCTGAATGGCAATGCATCAGCTGTCTTTAAAAACAGAGTTAATAAGTAAAATTTTGAATGGAGAATTGATATTTTGATGGATAAACATATTTTATGTTGTGATTGGGGCACAACTTCATTCAGATTAAGGCTTGTTGAAAGACAGAATTATCAGGTTCATGCCGAATATTTAACAAAAGATGGGGTTGCAGGTACATACAGAGACTGGAAAGAACAAGATGAGATTAGTCGTTTTGATTTTTATGCAGCAATCTTAAAAAATAGCATTAAAGAATTAGCAAAAAAGACATCATTTATCCTAGATTCAATTCCTGTAATTGTATCCGGAATGGCATCCTCTTCAATTGGAATGGAAGAACTTCCTTATGCAGAACTTCCGTTTGAGAGTAATGGAAGTCAAGCTTCTGTTCGGGTTTTCAAAGATTTTAATGGCATGGATGCTCCCTTACTATTAGTTTCTGGACTCAAAAGTCATGAAGATGTGATGCGTGGAGAAGAAGCACAACTAATAGGACTTCTAAAATTAAATGAGATTACAATTCAGGGCTCAGAGAAAATTGTTTTTGTGTTCCCTGGCACACATTCTAAGCATATTGTTGTTCAAGATGGATTTGTAACTGATTTTCACACCTATATGACTGGTGAGATTTTTAATATTATGACTGAGCACAGCATCTTAAAAGATTCTGTTAATAGCAGCTCTGACTCTGATTTAAAAAATCAGGAATCAATTAAGGCGTTTTTAAAGGGAGTAGAGATTTCTGGCACATCGGCACTTTTACATAGCTTGTTTACTGTCCGAACCGGGCAGTTATTTGGCCAATTCACAAAGGAGCAGAATTCATTTTACTTAAGTGGTTTATTAATTGGTTCAGAACTTAGGCAGCTAAAAGATGGAAATTATGACCGTTTATTAATATGTAGTGGAAAGCATTTGTATGAACATTATAAACTTGCAGCCGAAGCTATTTCCTTGAAATTAAATACAACTTATATTCAGCCTGAACTAATTGATAAGGCAACAATAGCTGGTCAGGTACAAATTTTTAATGCAACTCAAACAACTTCAAATGAATAATCAAGAGTTTTCTTGGAACGGATTTTCAAAAGTTCCAATTGTTGGAATTATCAGGAATTTAAGTTTTGATACTATCGAAAAAATTCTTCCTAT
>CAIJME010000404.1 GCA_903821625.1 uncultured Sphingobacteriales bacterium
CATTATAAGGACATAATAATTTTTCATGCTTTCTTTAAAACTTAAATAATTCCTTCTTTCAAAAGATCATGAAGATGGATAAAACCTTCAAACTTGCTTTCTGTGCCTACAAGTATCTGAGTAATATTATTAACGCGTAATATTTCAAGAGCGTTAACGGCAAGTTCGTTTTTATCGATGTATTTAGGTGATTTAGTCATGATATTTGCGGCTGATAGTCCATCTATGGTACTATTATTATTCAGCATTCTACGAATATCGCCGTCTGTAATTATTCCGTTTAGTTTTCCTTCATCTACCACCGCTACCGCACCAAGCCTGTTTCTGGTAATTTCAATGATCACTTCTTTTACTGTTGCTGCTGATGAGACAAAGGGTTTTTCATTTTGTGCAGCCAGATCACCAACAGTTAAATATAAGCGTTTCCCTAAAGAACCTCCTGGATGATATTTGGCAAAATCTGCACTACTAAATTCACGACACTCAAGTAAACATACTGCCAAAGCGTCACCCATAGCCAATTGAGCTGTGGTACTGGTAGTTGGAGCCAGATTATGTGGACAAGCTTCATGATCAATAGTGGTATCTAGTAACCAATCGGCCTGTTTTGCCAGAAAGGAATCTTTATCACCTGCCATTGCGACAAGTTTATTTCCACCTTGTTTTAATAAAGGAACAAGCACTTTGATCTCGGGTGTGTTACCGCTTTTAGAAATGCAAATAACCAGATCATTTTGCTGAATCATGCCTAGATCGCCGTGAATGGCATCTGCTGCATGCATGAATATGGATGGAGTCCCGGTAGAATTGAAAGTGGAAACTATTTTTTGAGCAATTATTGCACTTTTTCCAATGCCTGTTATTATAACACGGGCTTTTAGGTACAAAATTTGATGTACTATTTCTGAAAAATCAGCGTTTAATTTTGTTGAAATACTTCTTATACCTTCAGCTTCAGTTTGAAGCGTTTGTCTTGCTATTTCCAATATTTCAACGATACTTTTCAACTTGTTTTTTTTAAATAAATAAATATTTAATCGCAAAAATATGTTATTTTGAATATTATTATGATCTATTTTCAATTTTTTCCAGTTATATCATGGAAATAAACAAATCATTGTTCGATAATTTACAGAATTTTTTTGGCTTCGATAACTTTAAAGGTGATCAGGAGGCTATAATAACTAGCATACTTCAAAAGAAAGATACCTTTGTTATCATGCCAACGGGTGGTGGTAAATCCATTTGTTATCAACTGCCAGCGTTAATGAGCGAAGGTACAGCAATTGTAATTTCGCCACTAATAGCCTTAATGAAAAATCAGGTGGATCAGTTAAGAGCTTTTGGCGGAACAGATAGTATTGCTCATTTTCTAAATTCATCACTTAATAAATCTGAAATTACCAAGGTAAAAGAAGATGTAACAAACGGACTAACCAAGTTATTATATGTAGCACCTGAGTCTTTAACAAAGCCAGAAAATGTAGATTTTTTGAGAGGTATTGCAATATCTTTTGTAGCTGTAGATGAAGCTCATTGTATTTCAGAATGGGGACATGATTTCAGGCCTGAATATCGCAGAATACGTCAGGTTATCGATAATATCGGAGACAATATTCCAATTATTGCATTAACGGCTACAGCAACGCCTAAAGTACAGCAGGATATTCAAAAAAACCTGCAAATGAATAAGGCCTCTCTTTTTAAATCTTCATTTAACAGACCTAATTTATTTTATGAAGTAAGGGCAAAGCGGGATGTCATTAAAGAAATTGTGAGATATGCTAAGTTAAATTCAGGAAAATCAGGAATTGTTTACTGCCTAAGCCGCAAAAAGGTAGAAGAAGTTGCCGAGGCATTGAAACTTAATGGAATAAAAGCGCTGCCATATCATGCTGGTCTTGATCCTAAAACTCGCGCAGAAACACAGGATAACTTCCTGATGGAAGATGTGGATGTAATTGTTGCAACTATCGCGTTTGGTATGGGAATTGACAAGCCTGATGTTCGTTACGTTATCCATCATGATATCCCAAAAAGTATGGAGGGTTATTATCAGGAAACCGGCCGATCTGGTCGTGATGGTGGTGAGGGTATCTGCTTGGCTTTTTATTCACAGAAGGATATTGACAAGTTAACCAAGTTTATGAAAGACAAACCTGTTTCAGAAAGAGAAATAGGCACTCAAATTCTAAAAGAGGTTATCGACTATGCTGAATCCTCTGTTTGCAGGCGTAAACAGATACTTCATTATTTTGGTGAGAATTTTAATGAAACAGGTTGCAATTCCATGTGCGATAATTGCCGTCATCCTAAAAAATATTTTGATGCTGAGGCCCCTTTGCTAAAGGCATTGACCTTGATACGAGATCTGGGAGAAAAGTTTGATGATCAATATATCATTAATATCATGTTGGGTATTGAAAATTCTTTAGTTGCATCGTATGAACACAGCAAATTAGCGGTTTTTGGATCTGGCAAAGAAGATGGGGAGATACTTTGGAAATCTTTAATGCGCCAGATAGTCCTGCATAATTTTGTTCAGAAAGACATTGATAATTATGGTCTGTTAAAACTGACTAAATCTGGAAATTCATTCATAGAAAATCCATATTCGATTAAGTTTATACTTAATTATCTGATGGATGTGGCTGAAGATGAGGTTGAAGAGGCTCAGCAGCAAAGTGGAGCTTTGGATACCCTGCTACTTCAAATGCTGAAAGATTTAAGAAAAAAAATTGCCAAACAAAAGAATCTGCCACCATTTGTAGTATTTCAGGATCCTTCGTTAGATGAAATGTGTACTCATTATCCTATTTCTATTGATGAACTTAAACAGATACAGGGAGTAGGATCTGGAAAGGCTTCTAAATTTGGCCTTCCTTTTATCGAACTTATAAAAAAATATGTTGATGAAAATGATATTGACCGACCAGTAGATTTAGTTATCAAAAGTGCAGCAAACAAATCAGCTATTAAAGTATCAATTATTCAAAATATAGATCGTCAGATTGCTCTGGAGGATATTGCTTCTGCCAAGGGAATCTCATTCGATGAAATATTAAAGGAACTTGAAACCATTGTAAACTCAGGCACAAAACTTAATCTCAATTATTATATTGATGAATTGATTGAAGAGGATAGGCAGGATGAAGTTTTTGATTATTTTAGGGCAACAGAAACCGACTCGATTGATGAAGCACTTTCAGAGCTTGGAACAGATGATTACACCCGTGAAGAGGTGCAATTAATGCGTATTAAATTTTTATCAGAGCTAGGAAATTAATGATTAATAGGATTCCCCAAATAAAGCACACCAAATCAGGTAATTTCTTCCTGATGGCTGGACCCTGTGTTATTGAAAGTGAAGAAATTGCTCTCAGAATTGCAGAAAAAATTGTAAATATTACAGATAAGCTTGAAATTCCATTAATTTTTAAAGGATCTTATAGAAAAGCAAACCGCTCTAGGCTTGATTCTTTTACAGGAATTGGTGATGAAAAAGCACTTAGGATTTTGAATAAAGTAAGTAAGGAATTTGGTGTTCCAACGGTTACCGATATTCATGAAAGCCATGAGGCCGCCATAGCGGCAGAATTTGTAGATGTACTTCAGATCCCAGCTTTTTTATGTCGTCAAACTGACCTTTTGGTAGCTGCTTCACTTACAGGTAAAGCAGTGAATGTAAAAAAAGGACAGTTTTTATCCGCAGGTTCTATGAAATTTGCAGTTGAAAAAATTCAGGAATCAGGTAACCTAAATGTGATTCTTACCGATCGTGGTAATACTTTTGGCTATCAGGATATTATTGTTGATTATAGGGGTATACCAGAAATGAGAAGCTTTGGTGTACCTGTAGTAATGGATTGTACGCATTCTTTACAGCAGCCTAATCAGGCCAGCGGTGTAACAGGAGGGAAGCCTGCCCTGATCGAAACAATTGCTAAAGCAGCCATTGCAGTAGGTAGTGATGGTTTGTTTATAGAAACTCATCCAGATCCGTCAAATGCAAAGTCTGATGGCGCTAATATGCTTCATTTAGATTTGCTTGAAGGTTTACTGGTAAAATTGATCAGGATCAGAAATGCAATCTCCTAATCCTGATCAATTATATTTTCGTGTTCTCTGCAAAATATTCTCAATAAATATTTTCTTTTAGCCATTGAACACTAAATGAAGGATCATCAATAGTTTTACATCCATCTTGTTCAATAAAGGCGTGTTTTACTCCTGAAAGTTTTGAGTTTTCGTAGATATGCTTAAAATCAACTTTTCCCTTACCTACTGGACATGGTTTACCAGTTATTTTATCAAGATCTTTTATATGCCATAATGGGAAACGGCCCGGGTATTTTTTGAATAATGCAACTGGATCCATTCCTGCCGCAGTAGCCCAAGCAAGATCTAGCTCCATGAATACCTTGTTTTTATCCGTATTACTTAAAACATAATCAAATGCTGATACCCCTTCAATGGGTGTAAATTCAGATTGATGATTATGGTATGCAAATTTCATACTGTTTTTTGCTGCAGCATCACCTGCCTTTTTGAAAATTTCAGTGGTTCGCTTAATTTCATCCATCGTATTGATTGATGAACTGGAACAAATTACCCAACCGCAACCTCCTTCTGCCGCCTCATCCACAATCTGCTGAAGGTTATCCCTAAGATTCCGTGAGCCGACAGGAACTTGTGCCGACCTTGGTAGACCACCAACATGATTACCAATCCATTTGAGTCCCAAATCGTTTACAATTGCTGCAAATTCCTTTGCTGAATGTCTATAATATAAACCTCCAGAACCTGTAGCTGTTTCCAGTTCTTTGATGCCAATATCAGCGATCTGTTTAAGAATAGTTTTGGTATCTGCTCCTGGCAAGTTGATCAGAGAATTTAGGGTATAGACCTGAAGGCCCATAGTTGGATATTTGAGTTTTAATTTACCCATTATGCCGGCATTAGACCATGATGGTAATGCGCATCCAATGGTAAATAAAGCCGAGTTTTTCAGAAAGGATCTTCTATCAATCATTTTAATTCATTAAGCTGTTTAGAATCTATTTTTTGTCAATGGTATAAAAATCATAGGTGATTGCCCAGGTAAATTCATTGCCAGGCAAGGCATCGATTTTGATGAAGGGTTCAGGACTTAACGTAGTAGGAACTGACCAATACATAAAATTGGAAAGAGGACGGTTAGATGTGATTCTCACTGCAGCGCCTGTTTTTTGATTTTCTATCTTAAAATCATAATCTTCAACACTGGTACCTGTAAATCCTTTTGGGTATTCCATGGTACTTTCGCCTTTCTTTAAATCTCTGCTATAAACCATTCTATTGTCCACGAAATTCATAAGACTCTTTTTTGCAGGTTCTGAACTAATTTTAAAGGGCATACTGACCAAAAAATCCGGTCCTGTGGTTTGCTTGTCAATTACGAAAAAGTTATGATTAAATACACTCGTGCTGATAGCCTTTTGACCCGTATTTTTTAAACTATGTTCTAAAATCATTTGTGCTTTTCCCGCTACCAGACGGACTGTTTTCTTATAGATATATGAATATCCGGATTCATCGATTAGGGTATGAATAAATTCAACCCGATCTTTTTTTGTCTTTACTTTCCAATTCCCATAATTTAGAATTTCAAAGGGTTTACTGAATCCATAAGGTTCATTTTTTACTTTCCGTAGTATTCCAATACCAATTTTCATGAATTTTTCTCCAGGAGCAGCAGTAGTGTAATCTATTGGATCAAATGCTTCAACCGGACCTGTAATAGCATCGTGCCTTTTTGGATCATGTTGTTGGTACCATTCACCGAAATATTCATGGTTTTTGAATTTCAGGCTATTTATTACACCTGCCCAATCAAATCTGGTTCCTGTGTAAAATCCATTTTTATCATCTGGCAGGTATAAATTTGCCTCAATTAACCCATTAGAAATACTTGTCTTTGGGTATTGTGCAAAGATGTTGGAGGCCGAAAAAATCAGGATTCCGAAAAGAATTTTTTTCATAGTATCAAATTTTAAATTATTCAATTCATATCATAATTATGCTCAAACAAGGTTCCGTCCTTTTTTAGTAATGCCAATTGGATTTAGTTCCGATAGGATTTTCTAATGGTTATTTACCCTAAGTCCAAGAACTTTACTCACAGACATATATCCATTTTGATAAATTTATATTTTGTAAATCTTGCCCGCTAAACCTTCAATCATTTGATCATACTTTTTTAAAAAATTCAAAATAAAACATAAGTTTAATCGAATTTGTTTTTAAACTCTATAGTAATCAGGTTTCCAGTTCTGGATAGCTAATTTTATTGACTTTGAATCCAATTTATCTCTAATGGCTCTTTGTACAAGATTTTGAAATTCTTGATCCGAAGCAAATCGCAATGCAATAATTTGACCAATTTTTAGCTCAGATGGTAAGGGCTTTCCTGTTAAAATAAAGTGCCTAAAGTTTTCTTCAGAACGAATAGCTCTATCCTGGGCTTTAAGAGGGAAAGATCTTGTAAACCAAAAAAGTAAAATGCAGCATACAAAGAGTAGTGTAATTAAACTGGCAGAATATAAGCTTTCATTATTCCATGATCCACATAGATTGAAAAGAGATCCAATAAATCCTGTCAGTATCAATAGCGCCAGTATTCCGTGATAACCTTTAACCAATCGAGCGTGGTTTTTGTAATTTTGTTCCATAGTTATTTTTGTGTGATTTTAAATTCTGTTCGTCTGTTATTTTTGCGGCCTTGTTCAGTGTTATTATCAAAAATTGGCTGAGCTTCACCATAACCTTTAAAACTTAAGTTCTTTAAAGGTATTTTATTTTTTAACAAATATTCATAAACTATTTTAGCTCTATCCGTAGAAAGCATCAGGTTTGATTGTATATCTCCTATATTATCGGTATGTCCGCCAATTTCGATTGCTATTGTTGGGTTTTCTCTTAAAAAAAGAATAAGTTCTTGTAATTCTGTCCTCGATTCAGGTAAGAGATCATATTTGTTAGTCTCGAAAAATATATTATTCAAAACAACCATTTTCCCGATCTCAATTTTCTGTAAAGCAACATCCAAATTAAATGGTAATTTTTCCACGTTCCTTACTAGTGTAAAGTTATGCGAATAAAATAAATATCCTGCTTTGGATACAGTAAGTCCATACGATTTACCAACAGGTAAGGTAACAAGAAATTCTCCATTTTCAGGATCTGCAATTTCATCATAAATAGTTTTTCCATTTTTCAAATCTGTGATTTGAATATGTGCATCCAAGGCTTCTTTGCTTAGACTATCACTAATTTTTCCTTTAACATAGGTTACTGGTTTGGGTTTCAATTGATCAGGTAGTTCAAATGAGTAGATATCTAGCTTTCCAAATCCTTCGTTCTGGATACTTGAAAAGAAGGCCAGTTTTCCATTGTTACTTATGCTTAAGCCACTTTCTTCTGCGAATGTATTGATTGGGAAACCCAAATTTTCAGGCTTTTGCCAGCCTGTTTGTTTATCTCCTACATAAGCTTTACGACTTAAGAACAGATCTTTATTACCCAAGCCTGGCCATCCGTTTGATGAAAAATAAAGACTTTCATTATCCGGATGAATAAATGGAGATTGTTCATCAAATGATGTATTGATTTCCTGACCCAGATTAATAGGATTTGACCATGTACCATCTGTGTTTAATTCAGAACTCCAGATATCATAGCCTCCATAACCACCCTGCCGATTACTCACAAAATACAAGGTGCGGCCATCAGCACTGATGGAGGGCTGAGATTCCCAGCCAGCAGTATTTACGGGTCCACCAATATTAAAAGGTGTACTCCAATCATTTCCTTCCCTTTTTGAAATGTAAATATCACATCTTCCTAAGCCATCGGGACGGTTACAGCCTGTAAAGAATAAATAGTTGCCATCTGGCGAAATATTTTGAGCACCTTCATTAAAATTAGAGGTATTAATTTCTTTACTTAAAAATTCAGCAACAGACCATTCGCCATTTCGTTGTACACTTTTAAAGAAATCTTCATTACTATTTTCCTGGCGAGTGAATATGATCATTTCTTCATCTGCAGTAATCACAGGTA
>CAIJME010000405.1 GCA_903821625.1 uncultured Sphingobacteriales bacterium
GTAGCTAAAGAGGAAACTTGTTCGATCAATTTTCTACCTGTTCCACGGCCCTGTTCTGTTGGCAGAACATAAAGCTTATGAAGTTTATAGACCTGATTTTCCGCATTTGTGAGTGAATATCCTGCAAAGGCTACTGGTAAATTTTCTTTTTCCACGATCAGGAATTCAATCCCTGAACCCATTTGTTCTTTTAAGCTTTCTGCAGAGTACATGTCATTCAGCATAAAACTGATCTGCTCATCAGAAATAATATTACGGTAGCTTGGCCACCATATTTTTTCGGCAAGTTCACTAATCGCCGAGATGTCAGATTCTGCCGCTTTTCTGATAATCATATTAAATTGATTCTGAAATAAAAATAAAGGGCTGATCAAAACTCAAGGAATAGAAACCATCTTTTTCTGTTTTCATAATTGGTTCTTCCACGTTTACTAATCCGCTGGTACGCAGGTTTTGAATCTCATGTAGTAATTGTATTTCTTCGCCTGCAGGTTGCCATTTGCTAAAGCCAGATCGTACCGGGAATATTTTTTTATTTCCAATGAATACCACAATATCCAGATCATCCACAAACAGGACATAATCTTTTAAAACAAACTGATTGGTAATAATATTTACCGCTGGATATTGCTCAGTAACCAGAAATTTCAGTGCATCCTCAAGTGGTTCAGTATCTGACAGGATGAGCCTGGTACTTTCTTGGGTATTAAAATGGGGATCTTTGGTTACTACCGCATCAACTTTTAATGCCATCGAATCAACGAGTTCGTAAATAGCATCATGAACCATAACCGTTGGGCTCCATTCCAGTATTTGCCCTAGATTTTCATGCTCAAAACCATCAAGGCTCATGATCAGTAAAGCTGGCTCCTGTTTCTCGCGGACTATGTGATGTGATGACATAGCTCAAAAGTAACAAAGCCTTTTCAATGTTTTGCTTTAGTAGATTTTTTTGTAAAACTCTCTGATCATTTTTTCTGGCGAATCTGAAGAGTTTACGGCTGCAGAAACTGCTATTCCATAAATTCCGGTGTTTAACAGGGCTTCGGTATCTTCCAAATTAATGCCTCCAACGGCTATCAATGGCAAATTGATTCCTAGTTCTACGATGTTATCAGCAATTTTCTTGTACCCTTCAATTCCTAGGAGTGGATAGTCATTCGGTTTTGTTTTAGTGACAGAAAATGGTCCGCATCCTGCATAATCTACCACTCCAGAAGCATCAATTCTTTGAATATCTGTTAGTGTATTGGCAGAGGCTCCCAATGTTTTTTCGTCACTAATTATTGCCCGAATCGCCTCAAAGTTGGCATGCATATCTTCAATATGAACTCCCTGAGCATCTACCTGGTCGAGTAAATGGTAATGATCTGTGAGGATCAAGGTAGCTCCCCAGTCATCGCAAATGGAGGCTACCTGATTAATTTCCTGAATAAGATCTTCGTCATCCTTTGAAAAACAACGATATTGAATCCAGTTTGCACCTGCTTTACAGGCTATTTCTGTTTGCTCTATATGAGTTCGATGCGGCAAATCCTGTGTCAGATAGTGAAACTTAGAGATGTATTTTTTCATAATGATCTATTAAACTATCAGGTCTGAGACCGAATGTTATTAAAATTTTAAGCTCAATGAAAGTAGAAAATTTCGGGTTGCTTGAGGGTAATAGAAATTCTCGGTTATAAAATTTCCTCCGTACATGTAGCTGAAGGTATATCCATTAGCCTCATACAATTCAGATAATATATTATTAACCAACAGTGTTAATCCAATATTTTTTAATCCTTTGAATGAAGTATTATATCTTAAACGTAGGTCGTTCACAAAGAATGCATCCAGTTTGCGTTCAGCATTAGATGTATTGTCAAGATATTGCTCAGATACATATTTGCTGATTAAGGCAATTTCTGTTTTTTTGAATGGAAGAAAACTGAATTCATTCGATCCTATAAATGATGGCGAAAAGGCAAGAGCAGTGTTTTGATAATTGCTTATGATCTGTCCGCCATTGTCATAATCATCTGAAAACTCAGTAAAATCTTTGATTCTGTTTGCACTTAAGGATGCGGTTAAATTCCAGGATAAACGATTGTTTATCTGTGCTTTAGTATCCATTTCTAATCCGTATCGATAGCTTTTTTCAACATTCTGACGAATATACTCACCTACATCATTCACCTTTCCTGTTAAAACCAACTGATCCTTGTAATACATGGCATACGCATTAATTCCTGCACTGAAATTTTCATCCCGATGCCTATAGCCAGTTTCGATATTTAATAAACTTTCTGCAGATGGTCTGTTCAAAATGCTTGAATTTATATAATCATCCCGATTCGGCTCTTTGTTAGCGATTGCTATAGATGCGTAGATATTATTTTTCTGGTTAACCTTATAATTGAAACCTAGCTTAGGGTTAAAGAAACTCAGCTGATCAAACTGATCAAGGCTCATCCTATTTTTATCGGTACCATTCACATTGTAATTAACGCTTCTAAATTGAAGGTCAGCAAACAGGCTTAAACTTCCAATGTTCAACTCTGCTTTGGCAAACGAATTGAAATCAGTTTTGAACCCATTTCCTTTGTAATAAGGCGTTCTGTTGTTTCCAATCGGAATGAATTGCCCTCTAATCACTTCTCCAAAATGATCTCCATCATATTCATTATATGCCCCGCCAAGTGTATAGCTAATATTACCTGCTGGTCTATAGTCTAAAGAATAAGTTAAACCATAGAAATTATTGTCAAGCCAGCGCCGCCTTACCAGGTCGCTTTTGTAGATGGCAATTCCGCCTGTTGGGAATGGTGAGATGCCATAATTAGCAAGATTTTGATCTTCTTTAAATTCTTCATAATAGCCACGACCTTTGGTATAATGGAGTGCAGTATTGGCTGAAAGTACAGATGAAAAGGTATGGGAGTATAAAAGCTGATAATGATCCTGAACATAATTATCTGTCTGGTCATCATAGGTAAAATTATTAAAGGTTCTGTTAGTTTTCAGCAAATTCTGCGGAACACCATTCCATGCCTGATAGGTTTTTTCGGAGCCAGAGAACACATTAACGCGAAGTAAGTCTTTTTTACCATAATAGGCAGCACTTAAAAAGTATGATTTTAGCATGGATGAACCACGGTCAATGTAACCATCCGACTGGATCCTGGATAGCCTTCCATCAAAACTAAATTTATTATTGATTAGTCCGGTACCTACATTGACCGTATTTTTTATAGTCTGATAGGATCCAAAGGTGTTATTCAGTTCTGCATAAGCCGAGTCTCGTTTGGTTGTAGTCTGAATATTTAAACTTCCACCAAAGGCTCCTGCTCCATTTGTAGAGGTACCAACACCACGCTGAATCTGAATATTATCTACGGACGATGCAAAATCAGGAAGATTTACCCAAAAGGTTCCCTGACTTTCGGGGTCATTGTATGGAATTCCATTGATTGTTACATTCAAGCGGGTTGGATCGCTTCCGCGGATACGTATTCCAGTATAGCCAACCCCATTGCCTGCATCAGAGCTTACCACCACTGACGGAGTTTGATTGAACAGAAATGGTAGATCCTGGCCAAGGTTATTCTTTTCCAGTTGTTCTTTATTGATAGTACTATAGGTACTGGCTGCATTTTCGGATGCTCTAGTTGCCCTGACTAATACTTCATCCGCAACAAGGCTATTTTGTATAAGTTCAACGTTAAGACGGATATTCCCATTCAAACTAATTTTACGTTCAAAAGCCTGATAACCAATAAAACTAACTTTGACAAGATAATTTCCGGGTTTTAAATTTTTGAGTGAATAGTTTCCCGATGCATCTGAACGGGTTGAAGAATAGGTGTTTTCCAATCTAATAATGGCTCCATTAAGGGCCGAACCTGAATTTTTTTCTGAAATTTTTCCATTGATAGAGAATTGAGCTGATACCAAAAATGGAAATAGTACCGCCGCAGCGATAA
>CAIJME010000406.1 GCA_903821625.1 uncultured Sphingobacteriales bacterium
CCGATCTTTCACCATCAAAAGGCGCGGAATTGACTGGGTTCCTGAATGATTTCGCAAAAACGCAGACAGCACTTGGAGTCCTTCCAACAGATACGCAGGTGGCTGATACCTGCCTGTTCCTGGCCTCAAATAACGCAGGAGCAATAACCGGTCAATGTATTAATGTTGATTGCGGGGTAATGCCACAATAGTAATTAGATTATATATGCAGAAAAGCTTAATAACAGTTGTTATACCAGCCAGAATGGCTTCATCCCGTTATCCTGGCAAGCCTCTGGCTTTAATAATGGGTTTACCTCTTATTGAACATGTTAGAAGAAGGGCTCTTTTGGCTGATCAGGCGGATTTGGTTGTTGTGGCAACTTGTGATTCAGAAATCATAGATGCAGTCCAAAGTTCCGGGGGGCAAGCCGTCATGACAAAAAACACTCATGAGAGGTGTACAGACAGAATTGAGGAGGCCATAACTCATCTTGAAGGGGATATAATTGTAATGGTTCAGGGTGATGAGCCATTGTTGATCCCTGCTGCAATTGCAGATGTGGCTGCACCACTCCTGGCCGATCCTGGAGTTGATATCGTAAATCTTTTATCCCCACTGGAATCTGAAGAAGATTATTCTAACCCAAATATTGTCAAGGCTGTATGTAACCTTAAAGGTGATGTGATGTATTTTTCACGGGCTGCAATCCCCTATTTCAGAGAGAAGAACAAGGTGCCTGTTTTCAGGCAAACCGGAATTATGGCCTTCAGACGAGAAATTCTTGAAAAATTCAGCTCCCTGCCTGAAACGCCACTTGAGCGCACAGAATCAATCGATATGTTTCGGGCATTGGAACATGGACTTCGTATTGCCGGCGTTGTAACGAATTATGCAACTATTGGGGTAGATCGACCTATTGATGTAAGCCTGGTTGAAACGGTTTTGCAGAATGATGAACAACAGAAAAATTTATTTAATCGAATAAACAATAAAAGCTAGAAATGGATCAGAAAATTAAAGTTGGAATTATTGGTTATGGCTATATGGGCCAGATAAGGGCCAGAAATATTAACGACCATCCGGAGTTGGTACTTGCAGGCATTTGCGATCCTTACAGAGAAGCAGATATTGTTAAATTAAATGTTCCTGTTTTTCAAAAATGGGAAGATTTGATTGCAAGTGAAATTGATGCTGTGATAGTATGTACCCCCAATTTTGCAATACCTGATATCGCAGTTCACGCCATGAATCGAGGGAAGCATGTATTTTGTGAGAAGCCACCGGGTTGTAACTATGATGATATCAAGCGTATTTGTGATGCCGAGAGTAATAACCCCGGTGTTAAATTAATATTTGGATTTAATCACAGGCATCACCCCGGAATAACGGATGCTAAAGCGATCATTGATTCAGGGTCATTAGGGCAGGTTATTTCTTTAAGAGGAGTATATGGTAAGGGTGGCGGATATGATTACCATACTTCATGGAGAAATGATATAGCCATTTCAGGAGGAGGGATCCTTCTTGATCAGGGAATACACATGCTGGATCTTTTCAGATATTTCGTCGGAGATTTCGTGGAAATAAAAGGAATGCGTGGAATCACATTGTTTGATGTTGATGTAGAAGATAATGCCGTAGTTATTCTCCGAACTGCTAAAGGACAACTTGCACAATTACATTCTTCTGCTACTTCTTGGAAGCACACTTTCCGGCTGGAAATTGGCTGCGAGAAAGGCTATGCTGCCATTAGTGGTTTGTTATCAAAAACAGGAAGTTATGGAAGAGAAACCTTAGTTATCGGCAGAAGGCCATCTCCTGATGAGCGAATGGCTGTTGGGAATCCTAGGGAAGAAACGGTGTATTATGACCATGACCCTTCATGGGATATTGAGATTGCACATTTTGCAGAATGTATTATGAGAAAACTTCCAATTACTAAAGGAACCTCAACAGATGCTTTGAAAGTAATGGAAATAATTGATGAAGTATATCAACTTCCGATTGTTCATATGGATAATAAAATTGTAAAGAAATGAAAACAGTTGTATCAGTAAATGAGATTGATGAGCTTGAAATCAAGCCACAATCAGAATTGGATCAATGGAAAAAACTTGTAAAAGAGGAAATTCTAAGTAGATGGGAATATTCAACTGAACTATATGAAGTACCTTGTCCGGTATGTAATAGCGAAATAAATTCTCCTGCTTTTGACAAGTTTGGATTTAAATATGTAGAATGTAACGATTGCAAAGCTATTTTTGCAAGAACGCGTCCCAAAAATTCAGAGTTACATTGGTGGTACACCCAATCTAATTCTGCAAATTTTTGGCAACAGAAGCTTTTGACTCTTAGTGCAGAATCAAGAAAATCAAAAATAGTTGAACCACGTGCACTTTGGATATTGGATGGAATTTCAGAATATATTTCAAAAAAAGATATTAAATTAACTGATATCTCATTTTTCGGCGGCCCATTGGTTGAAGTATTAGCAGGTCATTCTACAAATATTCAGATCACAAGTTCCGGAATACTTTCTTATAAGGAGAATGTTAATTCAGTTCGGGTTGCTATAGATTCTCTTCCAGCAATAGATAATCCTGGAATTCTGAAAAAAACAGATGTATTAATAGCTATTGATGTTTTAGACAGGGTAAGAAATATTAAGTCCTTTATGGCCGATTTAGAAGATGTAGTCAACCCCGGGGGCGTTGTATTTGCCACTTGTCCGGTATCGAGCGGATTTGAAATTCAGTCATTATGGGAGCTGTCTCCGTCCCTCAATCCTCCTGATAAACTTAATTTGCCATCTGTGCAGGGTCTGATTGATCTTTTTTCAGGGTCAGAATGGGAAATACTTGAACTGAGCACCCCAGGCATGTTTGATATTCAGAGTATTAAGCGGGAAATGAATAAATCAAAGGATGTAAAATGGCCAAGAAGTTTGCATGCATTGCTTGATCATATGGATAAACAAGGAGTTGAACAGTTTACAGAATACCTGCAATCCCAGCGATTATCATCCTTTGCAAGGATTGTAATTCGTAGAATATCAGAGAAAATTTAATATTAAAGAATGTTAGCTGAAAAAATTAAGGAAAAATTAAAGAAAGGGGAACCTTCTATTGGATCTTGGATGTCAATGGCGCATACCTCTATTGCCGAAATTCTTGCTATGGCAGGATATGACTGGGTAGTAGTTGAAACAGAGCATACCTCCATTGATGTTTCGGAAGTGATGCGCTTGATTATGGCGATTGAACAAAGAGGTTCAATTCCATTGATAAGACTTGCCTGGGTCGATCCAATTCAAGCTAAAGCAGTTCTGGATGCAGGCGCAGCGGGTGTTATTGTTCCTATGGTTAACACAAAAAAAGATGCTGAACTTGCGGTTAAAATGACAAAATACCCGCCTCTTGGTATCAGAGGAGTTGGGCTGGCAAGAGCACAAGGCTATGGTCAGAATTTCAATGAATATGTGGAGCGGGCTAACAGTGATTCTCTTTTAATTCTGCAAATAGAACATATTGATGCGGTCAACAATATTGAGGAAATACTTTCTGTGCCGGGAATTGATGGAACTTTCATAGGACCATATGACCTTTCGATGTCATTGGGAATTCCTGGCCAAATAAATCACCCCGACGTTGTAAATGCAAAGAATAAGGTGTTAGAGGCTACCATACGTCATGGTTTATCAGCAGGTATTCATCTCGTGCATCCGGATACAGCAGCTATAGAGTGCAAGGAAATGATTGAACAGGGTTACAGGTTTATTGCTGTAGGTACCGATATATTGTTCCTTGGAGATAGTGCAAGAAAACTGTATTCAGATATAAAAGCGACAAAGAACTGAGATGATCGCAGATCTGGGGATAAAGGTCCTGATATTTGATTTTGATGGTGTAATTGTCGAATCAAATGGTATAAAGGATAGAGTTTTTGAAAAAATTTTCAGTCTATACCCTGAATATTTTGAAGAAATGATGATCTATCATAAAGATCATGTTTCTGAATCAAGAGTAAAAAAATTCAACCATCTGCTAAAAATTGCAAACAGAGAGTCAGATGTTGAATGGAAAGAAAGTTTAATGAAAGATTTCTCGGATTTTTCATTAGAATTAATGGAATCAGTTGGGTTTGTCGCAGGAGCAATAGACTTGTTAAATGCTATGGCTCATATGCCCTTATATCTTGCTTCGGTAACACCAATTAATGATCTGGAAATAATTCTTAATAGGCTTAACCTCAGAACTTTTTTTGTTGATTTTTATGGCTGCCCTCCATGGACTAAACCTGATGCGGTGAATGATATACTTAAACGGGAGAATATCAAGCCGGGGCAGGCTATTTTGATTGGTGACTCTTCCGGTGACCAACGGACTGCAAAAGTTACAGGAGTCCATTTTATTGCCCGTAACAGCGGACTCCCTTTTGATGAAGCACCTGAGCGAATGTTTAGTGATTTAAAAGAAATTTCTCAATATTTTAACGCATAGAAATGAAGAACCAAACCATATTTATAGCCTTGTCAACTTTCGCAGCAGACGATAAAAAACCTTTGCAGCTTTTAGAGGCATCAGGATTTCCTTACAAAATTCATCAAAGTGGTAAACGAATTACACCTGAAGAATTACTGCGTGATGGGATAGATGCTTCAGTTATTGTGGCAGGAGTGGAGTCATATGATATACATACCTTATCTCATTTAAAGGGACTTCAATGTATTTCACGATGTGGAGTAGGTATCGATGCAATTGATCTTGATTTTGCCAGAAAAAATAATATCTGTGTTGTTAATACGCCCATGGTTCCGGTACAGGCAGTTGCAGAACTGGCCTTAACTATGTTCCTGGCATTAAGCAGAAATATTCGTCAGCAATCAAATCTGATGAAAGAAAAACGGTGGGAAAGAATAACAGGACATTTATTGTCAGGCAGAACCATCGGATTAATTGGTTTTGGTCGAATCGGGCAGAAGGTAGCCTCTTTAAGTAATGCTTTTGATGCCAAGGTAATTGCTTTTGACCCATATGCTGATAAGAAACTTGAGGAACAATTAAACATCAGACTGGTTAGCTTTGAAGATTTACTTTCCCAATCAGATATTGTATCCATTCATGCATCAAAAGTCTCAGACCATCCGGTCATTATTGGAGAGAGTCAGATAGGCAGGATGAAAGATGGGGCAATGATTGTGAATATGTCAAGGGGCGAAATGCTTGATGAAACTGCTCTGATTAATGCTCTGAATTCCGGTAAGATTTCTGGTGCCGGACTTGATGTTTTCTCTAAAGAACCATACCATGGACCATTGTGTGATTTCGATCAGGTTATTTTGTCTCCGCATTGTGCAACATTAACCTATGAAACAAGGTCAGAAATGGAAATTCAGTGCGTTGAAAACGCAATTGCATTTCTAAATGGGGATCTTTTAAAAGAAAGAAGAGTTATCTAATAGTAACTATTTGCCTTCTAATATTTTTTTAAAAAGAGATAGAAAACCCCTTATTAAATATAATTAAGAACCTAATACTAACGAGAGTCCGGTTTAAGCTGCCTGATAATGACGTGTTTCATGCCATCAGTGAAAAGTACCTGTTTAGATTTATCCTGGTGACTAATGTCTGTTTTCCGCTGAGCATTTGAGGCTATATAATACCCAGAAGTTCGACCTCTTTTTGCAATTTTACGCGCGAGTTCTCTACAAATCGTGGAGGATGAACCTCCAACTCATTGGCAATAAACTTTTGAGTCATCCCTGCATTCCATAAGG